>JBEKAD010000118.1:0-17078 GCA_050018435.1 Terriglobia bacterium | reverse complement strand
GTTAGAGGATCCGAAACATAGAGGGCATTCGAGCGCGTGTCGAGGAAGCCTCCCGAGGGATAGGATTTACCATTGTAGACGACTTTAGGGAAGTGGCCGTGGCTATCCGTGGCGTAGAGGGTGGCGCTCCCCAGGGCGTTGTTGGATTGGGTTCCGATCCCGAAAATCAGCAGCCCGGCGGGAACCAAGCTTGTTCCCCCCGCATTCGTGTAAGGAAGCGAGGGCGCTCCTGCCGAAGAAATAGACGGCAGGAGAATCTCCACGCCGTTATTATCTTGGGCAAAGAAGGCGACGGGATTCGCGACCTGCTGCAACACCGGAATGGAGACAGGCTGGCACACGTTTTTCGGGCAGATGTAATAGGGATAGGCGGAGAAGGTTTGGCCCGCCGCGCAGTTGAGCCCGCAATCCTGAATGGTAGTGCCCACGCCCAGGATGCCATTGGCGCCCAGCGCCGCCACGCTGTCGAGACTGGGGCCGGAGCCAAGGCTCAGGCAACCGGATACGGGCACAGGGAACGTCGTATCTCCAATCACCTGGATGGGAACGGAGGAAGCCCTTTCGCCGGCGATGGCCACATCGGCGACCAGCACCGGTCCCCAGGTGTAAGAGGTATCGGGGAATTGGACGCACTCCTGGACTTGATTGCCGGCGGAGTCTTTGATCGTCCCGAGCTCGGTGGCCGGAACCGTGGTGAGCACGGAATTAAGAACTCGCAAGCCGACGGAACTCGTATCCACCAAAACGTCAGGGATAATCTGGCAAGTTGCGGTGCCCGGCAAACAGACGGTGACTGTGGTGAAGAGCCCGTTGTAGTACGCGGTGTTGGGGTTCCCGGTGTTCCCGTTGGGCCCAAAGTTGACGAAGAGGGGCGCGCTGTTACTGACCGTCAGCGTGAGGGTGGTGGCGGCGGATTGGCTGGTCTCGGCCTGGCTGGTGGCGGTCACTACCACCGTAGGAGGGTTGGGTACGGCCGTAGGCGCGGTGTAAAGTCCGGACGCGGAAATGGCGCCCACCGTCGAATTACCGCCCGCCACGCCATTCACCGACCAGGTGACGGCGGTGTTGGTGGTTCCGGTGACGGTGGCCGTGAACTGCACGGCCGTTGCCGCCGGCGTCGACGAGTCGGTGGGCGCCACAGCCACCACAGCATTCACCGCCGCCGTCGTAATCGTTACGATCGCCGAACCGGAGGGATTGGTTTCCGCCGGGCTGGTGGCTTTAATCGTTACCGTGGCCGGATTGGGGACGGAAGCCGGCGCCGTGTATAATCCTGAAGAGTTAATCGTACCCAACGTCGAATTGCCACCGAGGATGCTATTTACGGACCAAGTAACGGTCGTGCTGGTGGGGCTGACAATTTTGGCGGTAAATTGCAGCGTCCCTCCCGTCGGAAGCGACGCGGAGGCGGGTGAAAGCGTGATGACCGGCAAGGCGATGCTGTTGACGGGGGTGGTCGAACCACAACTGGCGAGAAACATCCCGCCGGCTATGACCACCAGAAGGCTGGCCAGCGTGGCCGCGGAAACATTCTTACGCCTCATTGCACCACCTCCGGGGAGATGAGCAAGACTCCCAAAAAGGTCCTCATGGACTTCCACCCGTGCCTTTCTTCCGTTTACCCGCGCCGCCTCTTTCTCGAGCCACCCTTCCCCGGCAAGGGTTCCGTGCATCATGCTGAGCACCACCAAAATACCACAGACGGTCGCAAGCCATCCAGTGCCGACCAAGAAACTTTGCACTTGGATGCCTCGGTCACAACCGTGGTTGTAGCAGGTAAGTTGAGAAGAGCATGGCGCGGCGGAGCCGCAAAAGAAAATCAAAAGGCAAAGGGCAAATGGCAAAAGGCAAAAGTGTAAGGCCATTTGTTAAGAAATCCTTGCTATGAGAACAAGAAATTACGGTATTGCAACATGAAGATCAGTAGGGGCACAGGGCCGATTTGTGACCTCAATCGGTCATGCGCCCCTACTCGGAATGCAGCCTCCTGCTTAGTTGCAGAAGTTAGCGACCTTATTAGTCGGCGGATGGAAGGGCGGGGCTTTAGCCCCTGAAGCGACGTGGCTTCAGGGCCTAAAGGCCCATTCAACCCTCCGTCCTGGGGGCGGCGGGGCTTTTAGCCCCGTCCTTCCGAGGGCCATGAATAATATCGCTTACTAATGCAACAAGGCACTACGCTTTTTCCGAGACTGCGCTCGGAAAAAGTGGCCCCTGCGGGGCAACCGGATGGCGCAATGGGAGCTCGGCAACATCGACAATTTCTTGTCGATGTTCGGTCGTAAGCGCCTAAAACGCCCAGTAGCCGTACGGAGCGCTCGCGCCGGTCGGGGGCGTCGTACCCGATATCCCAATGTAGACGTTCCTGCCAAAGAAGAACGGCAGCCCGAAGTCAAAAGTATCATTCGTCGGGCTCGTGCCGCCAGGGCCCCCCACGTTGTCGAACGCGGCATTCCCTGTGTTGAACAGGGTCTGGCCATTGGCGATGTTCAGGGAGATCGGTGCTAATGAGCTAACGCCATTGTAATCCTTGACGACGATACCGGTGAGATTCAGGGTCGAGCTTGGACAGTAGTAGCCGGTATCATTACTGTTGGAAACGACACCGTTCAGGTAACAGTCGCTTATGCCGCCGAGCGTGCCGTTATCTGATATGTACAAGGCGTTCGAGCCGGTGTCGAGGAAGCTATAGTTATAGTGGGGCGCCGAATCGTAATAGGTAACGCCTTGGAACACAATACTGGGGAAACTGATGTTGGCATCGACGGCGTAAACCTGCGCGTTGCCCAGGGCATTAGGGGTGCATCCCGGCGGGGATCCCGGACAGGTTTGTGTTCCGATCCCGAAAACCAGCGACCCGGTGACTGTCGCTGCTCCCACATCGGGATTGCCGCCAATGGCTGGTAGCTCGATCACCACGCCATTCGTGTCTGTCGTAGCAAACGCCGCGACGGGATTCCATACTTGCTGCGCCAGGGGAACGGCAGTTAGTTCGCAAGTAGTGCCGGTGGGACAAAGAATGTAGTTTGGACTGGTTTCGGCCTGCGACACGCAGTCGCTGCCACAATCCTGGGGGGTGTTGCCGATACCCAAGATGCCGTTGGCCCCAAGAGCAGTTACGGTGTCGGAATTGATCGGGGTCGGGTTGCCGGTCGTGCATGGAGTGTAATAGCTGCGGCCCTGATAGGTGACCGTAGCGGGGGGAGTCCCATTAAGAGTGATGACCTGAATGGGAACCCCCGAATTCGCGGTTCCGCCTGAGGCTGCCGGGATTTGCGAAGCTGTTTCCCCGGCAATCTGAACGGTTGCCATCTGCACCGGACCCCATGTATAGGAGTCGATAAACGAGAAGCACTCATCGAGCGCGGCGCCACCGACCGTGACCGGTGGGAGCGAGAGACTGCCAAGCTGGCTAGAAAGCACACGCAGCCCTACGGAGCCCGTATCCACCAGGACGTCGGGGATGGCAACGCAATTCGTGGTGCCCGGCGCACAAACGGTGACCGTGGCATAGATCCCGTTATAGTAGTTGGTAATGGGGTTCTGAGTGTTCCCATTGGGCCCAAAATTGACATTGACGGCCACCGTGTTCGAGTAGCCCGTTCCCGTCAAGCTTACGGTCTGCGGACTGCCACTGGCATTGTCAGTAACAGTCAAGGTGCCGGTGAGCGGGCCCGCCGTCGTGGGCGTAAAGGTCACGGTGATCGTGCAAGTCCCGCCGCTGGCGGCAACGCTCGAGCCACAGGTGGTGGTTGGGGAGGAGAACTCTCCACTCGCCGTGATGCTGGAAATGGCCAGCACTGCACTGGTGTTATTAGTGAGCGTGACGACTTGAGGAGTGCTCTGAATACCCTGGAATTGGCTGGCGAAGGTTAGGGTCGAGGGCAAAAGCGAAACCGTGGGGACCACGCCCGTTCCGGACAAGTTCACCGTCTGCGGACTGTTGCTGGCGTTGTCGGTGATGGTCAGAGTGGCGATCCGCGTGCCGGATGCGGAGGGGGTGAAGGTTACGCTTATGGCGCAGCTCCCACCGGCGCTCACACTGGCGCCGCAGGCACTCGTCTGGGCAACAAAATCTCCGGCATTCGTACCGGTGACGGCGAAGCTGGAGAAGACGAGCGTTGCAGTCCCCGTGTTATTGACCGTGATGGATAGAGTGCCGGAGGTGCCGACATTTTGGCTCGTCGTGAAGGTAAGGCTGGTGGTTGACAGCGAGACCGCCGGGGCAGTCGGGGTGGTACCGCCACCGCCGCCGCTGGAGCCGCCACCGCAACCGGCCAGAAAGATCAGGCCCGTAAGGACCGCGAGAATACGGCATAGCGTGGGTGTTGAACTATTTCTGAGAGTCATTGCACCACCTCCGGCCCAAGGTTGCTGGGTATTAGACTGGGCACGTAGGCGTGTCCCTGGAAAACCCGCATGTGACCGCTGCTAACGAAAACGAACTTGTCCGTCCGCACGATGAGCAACCGGCGGCGTACCGTCTGCCGGGGGCCTTGCTGGAGGTCTATCATGTGGGATCCCAACAACTGCTGGAGGTTGGGCACGGAATGACCCTGCCAGGAAACTCCGAAGACTTTTCCCTGCGGCGAGACATATTCCCTAACCAAGCTGCCGTCCGGAGTGGTCATTTCGTGGTAGTGATAGCCCTGACGGACCTCCTGGCGGTCCACGCCACCCATAATCTGCTGGTCCAAATCCACCGATGACTCGTACTCACCAAGCGCCGCCCAGGCTGGAAGACTTCCCATCATCAGCATGAGCAGAACAGTCCAGATCCTTTTCATCAATTGCCACCCTGCCTTTCCTTAGTTTCTTCCCCGTTAGCTCTTGCTTGGACGGCTTTTTGTCACCAAAAGTTTTCCAAGGCCGTGTTAAATAATTGCAAAAAGCACATTGACTCAAATCAAGCGGCCAAATTAATTGCCGCGAGCCCTGGTGGTTTCCTGGGATGACAGCTCTCAAGGATAGTTCAGATTCCCGATTTTCTCCATCAAGTCAGGATGCTGAAAAAGTCGAAAAGCGGCCTGTTTTGCCCCACTTCGGCACCTCTAAGTCCTTTGTTTTCAGGCGAGGCTGGCAATATAGTTATCCCAAAAAAGAGTTTTTCAGCATCCTGTTAGAGTATAAACACGAAACCAGACCAAATGTCGCAACTTCATGGACACGGCGAGTAAACATTCGTTCCGGAAGCAGCCATTTTGCAAAGAGTTCATTACAAATAATGAGCGCTCAGGTTATCGCGGTCGGTCAAATCCGGGCGGCGGGCCGCTGACTCTGAATCCCTCTTTTGACGATTAGCTGCCTTGGCTATGCAGCGCCTTCCGCACAAGTTGCAGTTCGGCGAGAAGGCGAGCGCCTTGAAGAGGGTTCAAGGGCGGGGATCCGGCCGAAGGGGAGGCTTCCTCCAATGCCGCCATCAAGCGTTCCGCACCCAGCAGGGTGGCGCTTTCCATGATCGGAATGAAGTCCATGGAGGGGACGTTGGCATCGTTGGTTGGCCAGTTTTGCAGCGCCGCGATGGTGTGGTCGACTTGGGTAGCGAAAGTCTTAGCAATCCTCCGGTAAGTTTCCAAGCTCAGGGAGTAGCGGCTGATCACCTCCGCTGAACTCATCAAGATGACCTTTTCCTGCCTGAAGACCTTCGTCACCCTTTCGATCAAGCGGGCGGGCCTAACGGGTTTCAGAATATATTCTTTGCAACCGAGCGAAACGGCCTGGGCGACAGTCTCCCGGTCATCGCGCACGGTGGTAACGATAGTGGGGAGATTCCTCCAGGCCTCGTGCTCTCGCAAAGCACGAAGCAGATCCAAGCCGCTGGACTCCGGCATCATGATGTCGGTGATCACGCCCTGAATGTCGGGGTCGGACCCTAACAGGCGCAAGGCCTCGGAACCGTTGCGCGCCAGGACCACCGTATAGCCATGGCGGGTGAGAATCCCCGTCATGAGGGTCGCCGTCACCGCATTGTCTTCTGCCACTAGAATTTTCATGCTGCTGGGTCTCCGGGGAAATCCCTCTGGGATCCAGGATTACATCCTTCCCCCGGCTGCTGGGCCCAGGCCCGCCTTAGGCAGCTTTTTTCTCAACATGGCGCAGTTCGGGCACCAGCCGGTCGAGAGCAACTTCCAGGCTCATCAGCGCGGCGTCGGCGTCCTCGAGCTTCCCTTCCCTGGCCATCTGCTCCAAGGTGCGCGCGGCATCGAAAGCCTGGGGCGCGGCCATATCTCCCACGGAACCCAGAAGCTTGTGCGCGGCCCGCACGTCCTCCAGAAGTTTGGGGCACTCCTGGAGAAACAGCTCGATGATCTCGCTGCCCAATAGTTCGTCGCCTTCTAAGCGGGACAGGAAACAGGATTTATCAAATACCAGTTGAGGGGAAGTCTTGGCTGGGGCGGCTGCGTCCGGTGGCGTTGCCACTCGCTGGATGATTTCAAATAAGGCACTGGGCCGAAGGGGTTTGGCAAGATAACCCTCCATGCCAGCGGCTCCACAGGCTTCCTCCTCGCCCGGACTGGGGTGGGCCGTCATGGCGATGATCGGCAGGCGCCTCCCCGTTTTGCGCTCGATCTCCCGGATCGCCCGGGTAGCCTCCAGCCCATTCATGCGTGGCATCTCAGTATCCATCAGCACCAAATCAAAGTCCTGCGAATACGCCTCCTGGACGGCGCCGAGAACCTCCAAGCCGTCAGCCGCCACGGAAACTTGGTGGCCCCGCTTCTCCAGCAGGTGGGTCACCAGCACCTGGCTCACCTCGTTGCTCTCCGCCAGCAGGATACGCAGCGGGCGTCCGAGTTCCTGCGAGGAGCCACAGATCTTCGGAGCGGCATTTCCTGTGGCAGACGTTTCCAGCGCCTTGACGATGACCTTGGCCAAGGCTGATTCCCGGACCGGCTTGGTGCAATAGTCCACAATGCCCAACGCGCGGCAACGGGTCGAGTCGCGCCCAACCTCCGTGGGAGGAAGCATCATCAAGATGGGGGCACAGAATCCCGGGATGCGGCGCGCCTGTTCCGCCAGAGCAAATCCGTCGCCGCCCGGCATCTGCGCATCAAAGAGCGCCAGACGGAAAGGCGAGGGGGAATTCTGTGCCGTGCGGATCGCCGCCAGGGCTGCTTCCGCGCCCTCCACCACCGTTGGAACCAGGCCGCGATGGCGCAACATATCTGCCAGGATTTCACGGCTGGCCGCGTGGTCATCCACCACCAAAACCGGCACGTCGCGCAGGAGGTTGCTTGCCCCCTCGTCGGCAGGCGAAGGCGCGTGGGCGGCCAAACCCAAGTGTACGGTAACGTGGAAAGTGCTTCCGCGACCCGGCCCGCTATCCACCCAAATGGACCCTGCCATCATCCGTACCAATTCCGAGCAAATGGCCAGCCCCAAGCCCGCACCCTCGAAGCGGCGGGTCAAAGAGCCATCCACCTGCGTAAAGGCCTCGAAGACGATTTGGGTTTTGTCGGCAGGAATTCCCACCCCCGTGTCGGCTACCGCAATGTGCAGCGCCACGTCCGTTTCCTTCTGCGATTCTACCCAGGCGCGCACCACCACTTCACCCCGTTCGGTGAATTTAATGGCGTTTTCCACCAAATCCACCACGAGCTGCTTTAAACGCCCCGGATCACCCACCAGCGGGGACGGGATAGTAGGTTCCAAAGCACAGGCCATCTCCAAACCCTTGCGATACGCCTGGATCGCCAGCGGACGAAGGGCTTCTTCCACCACGTCCGCCAGGATGAAAGGGGTGAACTCCAATTCGAATTTCCCTGCTTCGATTTTGGAGAAGTCCAAAATGTGGTTGATCAGCTCCAGCAAGGAGTCTGCCGAAGACTCGACAAGCTCCAAGTAGCGGCGTTGCTCGGCGTCCAATTCGGTGGCAAGGGCCAGTTCGGTCATGCCGATGACCGCATTCATAGGCGTTCGGAGCTCATGGCTCATGTTGGCCAGGAACTCGCTCTTGGCGCGCGTGGCGGCCTCCGCCTGCCGCTTCGCCTCACCGAGATCCTCCACGAGTTGGCGAAGCCTATTCGCATTTTCTTCCTGCGCGGCTTTGGCGGACTCCAGGTCCGAGGCATAACGGCGCAGCGCCTCCTCGGCCCGCTTGCGCTCGGTAACGTCCTGCACGAGTTCGGCGATGCGGGCCACTTTCCCCGCCGAGTCGCGGATGGGGAAGGCGCGGTCCCACACCCACTGCACCGTTCCATTGGGACGAATGACGCGGTATTCCCATTCTCCCCGGCTGCGATTGGAAAGTTCCAAACTGGCGGCGATAACCGGGCGGTCATCCGGATGGATACCTGCCAAGAACGAACGGGGACTCGCATACAAACTCTCGCAGCTCCGGCCCCAAATCTTTTCGTAGGCGGGGCTGACGTAAAAAACCTTGTTCGCCTGCGGATCGAACAGCAGGAAGACCTCTTCCACATTCTCCGCCAATTGCCGGAAGCGCTCTTCGCTTTCCTGCAACCTTTCCTCGGCGAGCTTGCGCTCGGTTATGTCGCGGGAGACGCCGAAGGTTCCGACGATGTTCCCGTGGGCGCCACGCAGGGGCATCTTCGTGGTTGAGGCCCAGGTCACACGGCCATCCGGCCAAGTTTCCTTCTCCTCTTTGGCCAGCATCGGTTGGCCCGTTCTGATGATCTCCTGCTCGTCGGCATAGGCCGGCTGGGCATGTTCATCGGTAAAGAAGTCGAAGTCGGTCTTGCCGACCGCTTGCTCGGGGTTGCTCAGCCCAAACAATTTGGCGAGCGCCTTATTGCTCAGGGTGAAGCGGCTCTCGCGATCCTTGAAGTAGATCACGTCGGGGACATTGTCCATGAGGGTGTGGAGCAGATGCCTTTCCTCAATCAGCGCCTCCTCGGCCCGTTTGCGCTCGGTGATGTCTTCCACGATCCCGTCGTAATAGAGAATCTGATTACCTTCTCCGCGAATAGCTCGAGCGCTTTCCCGCACGAATATCGCCGACCCATCCTGCCATGTCCAAACTGCCTCCAAATCCTTGACTTCCCCTTCCCGCGCCATCCGTTCGTGGAAGAGTTGTCGGGGATAAGTGGGCTCAAACCCTTGCTCTTCCAGGTTGCGATTAACCAACTCATCCAGGTTCTTGTACCCCAACATCTTCACCAGGGCGGGGTTTGCCGCCAGGATCTGCCCCGCGGGGGTGGTGCGGTAAATGCCGACGGTAGCATTTTCAAAAAGGCTCCGGAAGCGCTCCTCGTTTTCCTGAAGGGCGGTTTCCGCGCGTTTGCGCTCGGTGATATCGCCAATGATGACAATGACCCCGAGGATCTCTCCGCCAGCGCCCAAGTGCGGGCTGTAAACGTTGGAGACCCAGCCTGACTTGCCTGTCGTAGCGATGCGGAAGGGCATGTCTGGGGTGTGTACAACCTCTCCCGCAAGGGCCCGTTGCATCAACCCGTCCACCTTTTGCTCTCGTAAGTGCGGGAAGAGATCGAAGGCGTGCTTGCCCAGAGTTTCCGAGGCCGGCACCCCGGTTAGTTCTTCCATGAAGCGATTCCAGACCTGGAAGCGGAATTCCCGGTCATAGACGACGACGCCTTCTTGGGCATTGGCGATAACCTCGCGATTGAATTGCTCGCTCTCGCGCAAAGCCTTTTCCGCCCACTTTCGTTGGGTGATGTCCTGCACGAGGGTCACCCATCCGGTGCGTTGTCCTTGATTGTTGAGCAGGGGCGTCACCGAGTGGGAGGTGCTGAAGATGGTGCCGTCCTTGCGCTTCATCCGAAACTCAAACTGCTGCAGATAACCTTTTTCGGCCAGCGCAGCGTAAAGCTGCCGCCGGAACTCCTCCCGGGAGTCTTCGTCAACATGCAGCAGCAGCACATCCCTCCCCAGCATCTCGTCACGACGGTAGCCGAACATTTCTGTGGCGGCAGGATTGCAATCGAGAATTTCAGCGTTTTCGAGGCTCATGACAAAGACCGCGTCGCGCAGGCTGTCCAGGGTGGTGCGCAGCAGGTGCCGGTTGGCCCGCAACTCTTCTTCCGCCCGTTTGCGCTCGGTAATATCGACAAAGCTTTCCAGAAGGTGTTGGCGCCCGCCGATGACCACGGGCACCACCGTCTTGATAATGGCGCGCCGCTCGCCGGAAACGGTGAGGAGGACGCGCTCGGAGTTGTCCACCCTCCGACCCAAATCGGAAACCGGGCAACGTCCTCGTTCCGCCGGACAGATGAACTTATGGCAGTCGGCGCCCACCACCTGATCGCGCGGCGCCCCAATCAACTTGAGCGCCACAGGGTTCACATCCACGATCCGGCGTGTCTCCGGATCGATGATGACAATCCCGGTTTGGACCGAATCGACGATGGCCTGGAGGCGGGATTGGCTCTCCTGCAACGCCTGTTCCGCCCGTTTGCGCTCGGTGATATCCGAAAGGAGGCCTTGCAGGTACTGGACGCCGTCCTTCTCATAAGCGCCCGTGGCCCGTAGCCGCAGCCAAATCCATCTCCCCTCTTTGTGTCGCCCCTGGTACTCCACCTCGCGCGGTTGCTGGTCGCGGAAGGCAGCCTGCAAGGTCTCCTTGATCCCTTGAACTTCGTCGGGATGGATCGTCTGGAAGAAAAGCTCCAGGCCGCCCTGATAGATCTCCTCCGGCGTATATCCTACTACCCTTTCGATATTAGGGCTGATAAAGACGACGCGGCCTCGGGAATCGACCGTCCAGACAACATCGGGAATATTCAAGACGATGGAGCGGTATTTCTCCTCACTTTGACGGAGCGCCTCCTCGGCTTGCCGGCGCGGGGTGATGTCGCGGGCGATGACTGCGCCCCCCACCACCTCCCCGCGATCGTTTTTGAAGGGCGAGAGGCTCAGCGAAACGGTAATTTGCCGCCCGTCCTTACCCACCCGGAATGTCTCGAAATTGGTGATTCTCTCCCCATGCTGGACCTGCTCGAGCAGGTAGGAAACTTCATCGGAAAGGTCGGGCGGAGCGAGAATGGATACATGCTTCCCCACGATCTCTTCGGGGCGATATCCGTATAGAACTTCCGCGCCTCGGTTCCAACTGACAATCATGCCTTGGGGCGAAACGCCCTCAATAGCGTCGTTGGAGGATTCCACGATGGCGGCCAATTGCGCGCGAGTTTCCTCCGCTTGCTTGCGGGCAGAGATGTCCTGCCCAATGGCCACGAAATGGGTAATCTCACCGGACGTGCGGCAAACCGGCGTGATGGTCAATTCCTCGTTGTAGAAGGTTCCATCCTTCCGCCGATTAACAATCTCGCCCCGCCACACCCGCCCTGACTGGACGGTATCCTGAATATCGCGGTAGAACTCCACGTCATGTTTCCCGGAGTTGAGCAAGCTGGGGTTCTTGCCGACAACCTCCTCCAAGGTATACCCCGACAAGGCGATGAAGGCACGGTTGATCCACAGGATGCGGTGGTTACGGTCAGTAATAACGATTCCGAGGGCCGCAGCCTCCAGGGCGGCGGCCTGCAAGCGCACCTGCTGTTCCACCTGCTTTCGCTCCGTCACATTGCGGGCGATGCCCTGCACTCCCACCACCTTCCCGTCCTCGTAGAGCAGGCGACTACGAACCTCCACAGCCACCCGGGCCCCGTACTTCGTGATCACTTCGAGTTCAATGTCTTCCGTCGCCTCTCCGGCTACAGCGCTGTCCACTGCCCGGGGCACCACATCGCGGTACTCGGGAGCGACCATCTGGGCAATATTCATGCGCAGCGCTTCTTGCCGCGTGTAACCCAGGACCCTGACGGCCGTGTTGTTCACCGAGGTGAAGTTCCCCTCAAGGTCACGCGTATAGACGATGTCAATGGCGTTTTCCAGCAGGTCGCGGTAACGCTCCGTGAGCGCCGCCTCGCGCTGTAGCCATTCCCGAATCTCCCGGGTCTTCGCCCGCACTTGCTTTCGCAGGATAATCACCCAGGCGGCCGTGGCAAGCATCATGACGCCCATTAATCCCAGCACCCAGAGCACTCGCTGCGCGTTCCACCAGGGGGGCCTTTCGAGCAGCACCACGTCCTCGGGCGAGCGAACCAGCAGTCGGAACGCCGGGGGGGCTCCGTTTTCCTCCGCCAACACTTCGCAAACCCCGGTGATCCGCACGCGGCTTCCCACCTCCAACCGGGTGAGTGCCGCCTTGGCCCCTTTCCCGAAAACTCGGGCCTGGAAAGCCACCCGGCCCGACTCCACCACCAGCGCGGGAGGATCGCCTTCCGTAATTAACTCGAACAACCGGCCTTCTACCCGCACCAGCGAACTGTCGTAGTTCCCCCTGACGGCTTCCGTCGCAGAGATGTCGGCCGGCGCCGGCGGGGGGCCGCTGGCGAGCTTGCGGAACTCCGCATCCTCAAGCACTCGGGAATCCGGACCCAGTGCCGGGAATCCCCACACTTCCACCGCATCACCGGGCTGGACGGTGGTCATCTGGGATGTTTCTACCTTAAGGCTTTCCGTCGCGTCCTTGATGAACAACGAGATGAAAGGTCTTTGCAAGGTCACGATTCCGCGGACCTTCACCCGGTGGCCCGAGGTGGTTCGCGCGCTCAGCCTTGCAAGGTCGCGAATCGATTCCACCGGGGGAGATTCTGCCGTGAGGGGGCTCGGCTCCAGGATTCGGACAAAACTGGTGTCTTGGGCATAGATGGCAATTCCGATCATCTGATGTTTCGGATTGAATAAGACCCCGCAAACGCCTTGAACGCGAATTCTGGAATCAACCAGTTCGGTCAGCGCGCTATTGGGGTAGGTCCGCACGGAGATCCTGAAGCGGCCTGACCCTATGGCGAGGGAAAGGATGAGCTTCTTCGAAGGCTCCTGAATTTGAGTGGAATGTACAATACCCGCGATTTCAACCCACTTGCCGTCTTCCCGCCCTAAGGCTAATTCCTCAAAGCGGGGGCGTCGCGGCTCCGGTAGCGGCGCCCGGCCGAGAACGTGAATCTCGGGTTTTTCGATCTGGTTTGCAAACCACCCATGGCCGGTAACTCCCTTAACTTGCACAAGGTCGCCGACCGTAAGGCCAAGGTCTTCGTCCAACGCCTCAACATAAATGCCATCCGTGGAATCTTGGATAAAAAGCACCTTATTGCCTGCTAGAGTTGTAGGCCCGCCATAAAATGTAACCACCCCTCGAATTCGGACCGGATGCCCCAGTTCGGCCTCTTTGGCCGAAAGCTCACGAATGTCGCTGACCCGGGTCAAGACGGGGAAGGAATGAGGTTCCGCAGGGGTGTGGCTTTGCTGCCCCCACATCTTCCCCAGTCCCAGGGACACCAATAGGCAGGAGAAAACAATAAGGAATCTTGGCGCTGACCGAGTATTCATCGCAGCAGATGCGCTTCCCTGCTTCTTCGCTCCAGGCCCGCCGGAGTTTTCGCAGTCGGACCGCCGTGCGCCCACACGTGGGCTTCAAGGCCTCTCCCGGCAGACTGTCGGCTTCATCGCAGGAACTGAAGCCTGGCGGGGGCTCTAGGAGGCTGATCAAAAGCCTTGGAGCGCTGCCGTAGCGCCGGCTTCCAGCCGAAAACTCCTTTAGAGTCAATAAGGGCCGGCAAGATGCCGGCGCTACAAAGGGCGTCGCGGCGACTTTGTTATCAGCCTGCTAGGGTGAATCAGAGAAAGCCCCCAAACAGGCTCCTGAAGCCTTCCTCTATTTTTTCGGCAGATTGCGCGAGAACTTGATGGAATTATGACGATGTTTCGCGCGTCGGGGCGGAAGGCAGTGGGCAGTGGGCAGTAAGCAGTAGGCAGTGGGCAGCGAGCCCCCGTTGCGACTCCCGGCGGGCCGGGATAGGCGGTAGGCGGAAAGCGGGAGGTGGGCAGCTTTCCGTAGCTGCCGGCTCTACAGGTTACTGAGATGAGCCGTCAACTCCCACAAGCCCCTTCGGGAAATCGCCAACCCCAAAGAACAGGGGTCTGCGCCAGCCGGCGTTCGGGTAGCCACCGTCAGCAAGGGCGTTTCACTTTTGCCCTTTGCCCTTTGCCCTTTGCCTTTTGATTTTCTTTTGCGGCTCTGCCGCGCTGTGCTTTGCGCCTACCGCCCGCCTTGAATCGTCACCACAGGTTGCGCGAAGACCTGCGGTGGCTTCAAAAGGTAGTTGTGAATGGACCCGCCCACGCCCACGCCGATGTGCGCAATGGAAACCCAGCGCTCCAAGCTATGGTGGCCAGTGCGATGGAAGAGATAGGAAACGCCGATGGAAGCCGCCGTACCGGCGAGTTCAATCCCCACAAAAAGCGGCCGGTTATCGACGATGAAATTGGAAAACAGCCATTCGTCATTCCCCTGATCGCGAAAATGCCGGGTGGAAGCGTAGTCCAACATGCGGGCACCGCCGACGCCGGTGAAGAGGCAGATGTTCTCGGTGTCCCAGAACTTGTGCGCCTGCGGCTGGGTCTTCGATTGGGCGGGCGGCTTGGCCGTGGCGGGCGGGGCCGTGGGCGTCCCCGGATTGTCCTGCGCGAACAGTCCCCCGGAGCAGGCCAGGAGCAAAGCCAACAAGAGAAGGTTGTGGATCCTTGACATGAACAGCATTTTAAGTGCAATCGCGCCCGCGTGCCATAATTTTCACAGCACGGCCGAGGTGCAAGAGAAAATCAAAGGGCAAAGATCAAGGGTAAAGAAGTAACCCCTCACCCGCCCTCGTCCCTCGGGCACCCTCTCCCCTCGGAGAGGGCTAGAAATCGCAAACCCCGCACTGCTTGGTGGTAGGGATACGGCTTGCCGTACCCTCTTGGTTCGGTCGCGCGATAAAGAGGAGGGTACGGCGCCGTACCCCTACAACAGGAGGGGCGGGCAGCCGGGGAATCCCGCCAGGTAGGTGTTCCCGATATACTCCAGATACTTGATGCCGATTTCGCTGGTGAAGAATCCATCCGTGGGCTGGCGCAGACGGTCGCTTTTTAGCGTCTGCGATCTACCAAAGCGTTTCGTAGCGGCCGACTTTAGCCGGGCAGCTTCGACAAGAAACAACTGCCGCCCTGAAGGGCACCTGTACGAAAACCACGTCCGGCAGCGCGCCGTTCTACAAGCCGAATGAGATGAGCCGTCAACTCCCACAAGTCTCTTCGGGAAATTACAGACCCCCAAGAACACGGGTCTGCGCCAGCCCCCCGACCTCGAACACGACCGAGACGCTCGGCACTCATGTAAAATGCCGACCTAAAGGCAATACTGTTCACATAAGGGGCTAGAGGAAATTATTCATCAATTTGTTCCGGAGAGACCCCCTCACCCACCGCCTTGCGGTTCCCCCTCTCCCCCAAGGGAGAGGGAAGAAGAATTCTCAGTAGGGAGGAAGAATTCTTAGTTTTGGTGCTCCATTCATGAGTCTCTCTGCCCCAACAAGGAGGGGGTGCTGACCACTGAGAGCTGAGCACTGAAGATTTCTGCCTTCTCCCCCTTGGGGGTCAAAGGGATGTGTTGTTTTGAATTTACTTCCCTCTCCCCCTTGGGGGAGAGGGGGGACCGCAAGGCGGTGGGTGAGGGGGTCGAATATGGGGAACGGTCAGCTTAAGTGAACAGTATTGGACCTAAAGGTCGGCGCTACAAAGGCGCCCGGCGCCGTCCCCGAGGCCGAACGCAGGTCGGCCCTCCATCGGGGGTCCGCGCTACGCCGGAAGGTGCTCGAACTCGAGCTTCACCACCAGCCCCACGCTGGCGGGCCCGCTGACCGGCAGGTTCTTCAATCGCAGGCAGCGGTTCGGTTTCTGTTGCGCCAGACGCGGCGTCGCAAGGACTTCGAATTCGACTTTCTCGCCGGTATTCAGCAGCGTCGCGCGCCGCGGCAATTCCGCTATCAGGGGTAAGTAGACGGCAGGAATTTCCTGTTCCTTGAAAAGGTGAACGTACAGCGTGTCGCCGCGCTGGGTCAGCAGGACGTTGCGATTCTTCGTCAACATGCTGGCGGCTTCCACATCCACAAACGACTCTTTCACGGACTTGTACCACTTGCCAATCTGCCGCAGGAGGGAGGCGGCTTCTTCGGTTATCGTCCCGTCGGGTTTGGGCCCCACATCGAGCAGGTAATTCCCACCTTTGGCCATGATCTTGTGAATGCTGCGGATCAAGTAGGGAAGCGCGTAGTAGTCCTCATTGGCGCGGTAGCCCCAACCCTGGTACCCCACCGATTGGCATGCCTCGACCCGCTTTTGAAAATACAATTCGGTGTTTACCGAGTTGTCCCAGTCGCGCTCCGGCGTGCCATAGTCGCCGTCGTCGAAGCCCCGGTTATTGATCACCGCGTTGGGCTGAAGCGAGCGGATCAAATTGTTGAAGGAAGGATCCTTGACGCCCATCACATTGACGTCCCACCAGAACCCGTGGATCTCGCCGTAATGGGTACACAGTTCCTTCACCTGGCGCTTCAGCAAGGCCAGGTACTTTTCCTGGTCGGGTTCGTCTCCCGGCTCGGGGACCAGCAATTCGTAAGGCCGTCCGGCATTGGGGTAGATGGGGTTGTGCTCATCCACGATCGAATGATAAAGGCAGAGGGGAAAGTTTCGGCGATGGCAGGCGTCGGCCAGCATCTTCAGCGTGTCTTTGCCATAAGGCGTGTTCATCACGTTGTAGCGGGTCTCCCGCGTGTTCCACATGCAGAAGCCATCAATGTGCTTGGTGGTGATGGTGAGGTATTCCATTCCCGCTTGTTCGGCCAAATCCAGCCACGCGTCGGGGTCAAACTTGAGGGGATTGAACTTGTGCATGTACGGCGCGTACTCGGCGCGCGTCATCCCCTTCAGATACATCTCCTCGGAGTCCCAGCCGGCCACGGAGAAGATGCCCCAGTGGGTGAACAAGCCGAAGCGCTTTTGCAGGAACCAGTCGCGGCCGTCATTGAAACGCGGCGGCCGGCGCGGGGTATTCTCCCATGCCGCGGCGGTGGAAGCGGATTCGTTCGGTTTCGCCGGTTCGGCGTGATCCTCGGCGAGGGGAAAAGCCCGTGCCACGCCCGCGCCCGTTACCAGCGCCCCGGCCGGCCCCGCCATCACCAGTCCTCGGGCCGCGAGGTCCAGCAGCTTGCGTCTGGTCAACATGAATGCCTCCTCAAAATGAATGTCGCGATTACCCGCTCTGCCTTAATCAGGCTGCG
>JBEKAD010000117.1:0-10837 GCA_050018435.1 Terriglobia bacterium | reverse complement strand
TCGACGGTCCGGCGGTCAGAGACCGCCGCTACAAGCTCCCAACAGCCACCTGCGGCGTGGCGTGGGCGTGGCCTGCTCGATGCAAGGCAGCGGCATTGCCGGCGTCGATTGGGCCGCGGCCTTGCTGAAGCTCAATGAAGACGGCTCCTTCAATCTGCAAGTGGGCGCCGCCGACCTGGGGACGGGAGCGGACACGGTCCTGGCGCAAATTGCGGCGGAAACGCTGGGCGTCACCCTGGACAAGATGATCGTCTGCTCCGGCGACACGGACTTCACACCTTTTGACGTCGGCGCCTACGCTTCCAGCACCACCATCATTTCCGGGGGCGCGGTGAAGAAGGCGTCGGAGAAGGTGCGCGAGCACCTGCTGCGCATCGCCTCCAAGATGCTGGATGTCCCGGTTGATAACCTGACCTGCCGCGACAATCAGGTGGTGACCAAGTGTGCGTGCGAGAAGTCGGTGAGCATGGAGGATTTGGCTCACTACGCGATGTACAAGGAAAAAGTGCAGGTCATGGAAAACGCCTCACACTTCAATACCGACAGCCCGCCGCCCTTCTGCGCGCAGTTCGCGGAGGTGGAAGTGGATACGGAGACTGGCCACATTCGCGTGGTGCACCTGGTGACCGCGGTGGATCTCGGCGTAGCCATCAATCCCATGCAGGCAGAGGGACAAAGTGAGGGCGCCGTGGCGCAAAGCCTGGGTTATGCGCTGACCGAGGAGATGCTGCTCGACGGCTCCGGCCGCATGATCAACCCCTCCTTCCTCGACTATAAAATGCTGGCGGCGAAAGACATGCCTAAGCTCACCACGATTCTGGTTGAAACCGATGAGCCGTTAGGGCCGTACGGAGCGAAGTCAATTGCCGAGGTACCCATCAACGCCCCGGCGCCGGCAGTGGCCAACGCGGTTTTCCACGCGATTGGAGTTCGCTTCTACAAACTTCCCATTCGCCCGGAAGATGTGTTGCGCGCCTTGCGCGAAAAAGGACAATAATATGCTTGGCAGACGTGAGCCATCATTGTGTATTGCATACCCGTGCTCCTGGGTGTAATCTCCCCATCGCTATATCCGTCAACCAACCCAGCCAACAAGGAGTCCGATATGACCCTAGACGAATACACAGAGAAGGTTGTCTCAGAATTTTTGAGGAATATCACCGACCATGTGTTCCTCAACATCCAAAACAACGAAGAGCTTATGCGTGAATACCAAAGACAGGTTAACGAAAATTCGCTCCGAACTGTCAATACAGCTATGGGCAAGAAGGTAAGGGAAGTATTTCAGCTCGAAAACGGTCCTGAATGCAACAGCCCCAAAAGCTGGCTAATCCAGGGCTTCACTCTTCATAAGAAGAAGTGACAACCAAATGCATTGCTCCAGGTTGGTAGTCCCATGGAGAGGAGGACGAAATGGGAACACGACAATTGAACAAATATTTTTCCGGTTTTGCCCTATGGCTATTTCTTGCAGGTGCTACATCGCTACTGGGCGGGCAAGCCAAGCCTAACGCTAAGCCTGAGGTCAAACCCGGTGTTGTTTCTGGGCGGGTGTTTTTAATCACGCAGGCGGGAGATATTAAACCGGCGAGAATGGCCGACGTGAAATTGTTTTATGCCTCTGACCCGAGTATCCCTATTGCTGAAGCTGAAAAAGACAAGAACTCTGCGGCTGACGAGTGGTTTGTTGAAATAAGTAAGACGCTGAGCGCAGATTACGAGGAGGGGAAGAAAGTGAGGCAGGCGTTGGATGAGGCGCAACAGGAGTCGAAATCTGCTGATAAGCACGAACGTCGTGAAGCAGCAAAGAATCTGCCTATAGCAGAAGCAAATTTGCATTCACGAGTAGAATCGGAATGCCCCAGGAAGCTGCACGTTTATCACTCCGCTCTGACAGAAACGCTGAAATGGGTAAGCGCCAACATACAAGAGAAAGGTTGGCAATACATTTCGGAACAAGCGGACGAAGATGGCCACTTTAGCATGAAAGTACCGAATCCTGGAAAATACGTGCTCATCGTGACAGGGCGTGCAGGTCTGAACGATGCGGTATGGGATGGTGGTGTTGTCATCATAAACCCCGGTGAAGAAACCACGGTCAAGCTGGCTTCACCGGCAGTGGCATGTTTGGAGACGGGTGATTGAGACGGAACACTAATTCTATTTTAGCTGCGTGAATTCTTGGATGTGACCTTCCGCCTCTTGTCCCTCGCCAGCTTGGTCTTCAGGTCCGCCAAGTATATTATTGCCCGAAAAAGAGTTGCCCTCACCGCAGAGGCGCTGAGGCGCGGAGAAGGGAGACACTTCCAAACGCATGATCAATGCACCCGAGACAATTGTCCTCAAGCGCGAGCGCATCGCGGCCCTCGCCCAATCCTACGAGGCGGAGATGGTCGGCTTTCTGCGCGACCTGGTTGCCATTCCCGCCGAGAGCAGCCATGAAAAGCCGGTGATCGAGCGCATCCACCGTGAAATGGAGAAGGTGGGCTTCGATGAAATCCGCACCGATCCCATGGGCAACCTGCTCGGGCGCATTGGCTCCGGCAAGAAAATCATTATGATGGACTCGCACACCGACGCGGTGGGCGTTGGCGACCCGAAGGAATGGGCCTGGGATCCCTACAAAGGTAAAGTTGAAGATGGGTTCGTGTACGGGCGCGCCTCGAGCGACCAACGCGGTGGAATGGCCAGCTTGGTTTACGCGGGGAAGATCATCAAGGAACTCGGCCTCGCGGGAGATTACACGCTTTACGTGGTGGGCTCCGTGCAGGAGGAAGACTGTGACGGCCTGGCATGGCTCTACATCCTGAAAGAGGATGGCATCCCCGCGGATTGCGTGGTGCTGACCGAGCCCACCAATCTGCAAGTTTACCGGGGCCAGCGCGGACGGATGGAGATTGAGGTGCATTTCCGCGGCCGGTCGTGCCACGCCAGCGCGCCCGAGCGCGGCGACAATCCGATTTACAAAATGACGCCTCTGGTGCGGGAGATTGAAACTCTGAACACACGCCTGCGCGACGATGCGTTCCTGGGCAAGGGGACGATTGCGGTGACGGATATCCGCTCGATGTCGCCCTCGCTGTGCGCGGTGCCGGGGGCCTGCTCCATCCACCTGGACCGGCGCCTGACCGCGGGCGAGACCAAGGAAAGCGCGGTGGCGGAAGTGAAGGCTCTGCCGAGCGCCCAGGGCGCTGAGGTGGAAATCCTGAACTACGATGTGCCCAGTTACACGGGTCTCCGCTACCCGATGGAGAAGTACTATCCGACCTGGGTGCTCGAAGAGAATCATCCGCTGGTGCAGGCGGGCGTCAGCGCCTATGCGGCCTTACACGGCAAGCCGCCGGTGGTCGATAAGTGGACGTTCAGCACCAACGGGGTCGGTTCCATGGGTTTGATGGGCGTGCCCACCATCGGCTTTGGGCCGGGCGAAGAGGATGTGGCGCACAGCGTCATGGAGCGCGTGCCCATTCGCCACTTGGTGGAAGCCGCCAAGTTCTACGCGGCGTTTCCGCTCGCGTATTGTTATCTAACGACAGTTCGTTGATCAATGTACTTGCAAGCCGCCCGGCTTCCCAAGCCCGTTTTCATTTTGCGGAGTTGATGCTACGCTCGGATATCAGGATGGCGAGTGTGGATATGGGTCAGGCCAACATTCCGTTTCCGGAAGGGCGCATCCGCGATTTCTGTCGAAGCTGGAAAATAACTGAACTTTCAGTCTTCGGCTCGGTCCTTCGGGAGGACTTTCGCCCCGACAGCGATGTGGATGTGTTGGTCACCTTCGCTAAGGAAGCCCAATGGAGTCTTTACGACTGGGTGGACATGATTGCTGAGCTTCGAGAGATATTCGGTCGTGACGTGGACCTTCTCTCAAGCCAGTCAATCCGCAATCCCTTCCGCCGGCACGAAATCCTTAAGACCCGCGAGACCCTGTATGCAGCCTGAATCGAAAGACGCGGCGTACTTGTGGGACATGCTGGACGCTGCACGCGCCGTCCTGAGTTTTGTCACATCCCGGTCATTTGAGGATTACGCAAGTGACAGAATGCTTCGTGGGGCAGTTGAAAGGCACATCGAGATAATCGGCGAAGCTGCGAACCGGGTTTCCCGGGGCCTTCGCGCCGCTCACCCTGAAATCCCCTGGCGGCAAATTATCGCGCAACGCAACGTTCTGACGCACGAGTATGGGGAAGTTGATGATGCCTTGATCTGGAGGGTGGTTAGTATGCGTATCCCCGAGTTGATCAACCAACTCGAACGAATTATGCCACCCCTACCATCGGAAAACAGATAAGTGCGGCCCTAAAGGGCGGCGCTACACGCACCAATAGCTCTGACGTAATGCGCTGGTGATTAGTGCGTATGCTAGCCACTAACCACTAACCACTGCCTTACTATGGCTGAACTGGTTCCCATTCCACTCCCCCTGCTCCTGCGTCGGGCATTTCTCGAGTACGAGCGGGAAGGGAAAATCTTCGACCTGCCGAAGGCCAAATTTTTCCGCGGCCTTCCCGGCCTCGATACCTCCGTCCGCTTCCATGGCCACGCCGCCTCCACGCCGCTGGGGCCGGCGGCCGGGCCCCACGTTCAATTGGCGCAGAACATCGTGCTCTCGTGGCTGGGCGGCTCGCGCATTATCGAGTTGAAGACGGTGCAAATTCTCGATGAGCTGAAAATTCCCCGCCCCTGCATCGACATCATCAACGTCGGTTACAACGTGGAATGGTCGCAGGAGTTGCGCCTGGAGCAGTCGCTGCGCGAGTACGTGGGCGCGGCGATGTTCATCGAGATTCTGAAGGCCTCCAAGCTGCTGGGCGAAGATTTCCCTGGCAATTGGGGCGACACCGTTTTCGACATGAGCGTGGGCTACGACCTGAAAGGGATCAGCTCACCGCGCGTGCGCGCGTGGATGGAGCGGATGATTGACGCGACGGCCATCGTGAACGAACTGCGCTCGACGCTCACCGGCCCTTGGGCACGCTATCGCGATTTGCCCTTCCCCACGCGCATCAGCGACACCCTGACGCTCTCCACGTTTCACGGTTGTCCCGCCAGTGAAATCGAAGGCATTGTCAGCTTTCTGTTGACGGAGATGGACCTGAATGTCTGCGTCAAGCTGAACCCCACGCTGCTGGGGAAAGCCCATGTGGAGCACCTGCTGCACGACGTGCTCGGTTACCACGATCTGCTGGTGACCCAGGAGGCTTTTGACAAGGACCTGCAATTCCCCGAGGCGTTGGAGATGATCCCGCGCCTGGATCGCCTCGCGCGCTCACGCGGCAAGCGCTTGGCGGTGAAGTTCAGCAACACGCTGGTGGTGAAAAACCATCGTACCTTCTTCACCGATGAAGTCATGTACATGTCCGGCGCGCCACTACACGTTCTTACCCTGAATCTCGTGCGAGAGTTTCGCCAGCACATGGCCGCGAAGATTGGGGTCCGCAACATGAAAGTTCCCCTCCTTGACAAGGAGGGGGGCCCGACGGGCGGGGTGGTCCGCCTGCCCGCTGCCATTCCGATTTCCTTCTCCGCCGGTCTCGATTCCAACAATATGGCGAACTGCGTGGCCATGAATTTTATTCCCGTTACCACTTGCACGGACCTGCTCCGGCCCGGCGGTTATGCGCGGCTGATTCGCTACTTGGAAAAGCTGGGAGAGAAAATGCACGCTGTGGGGGCCACGCGCCTCCCGGACTTTGTCGTTCGCCACGTGGGACAGGGTCTGGCGGCGGTTGATCGAGTCACGCAAGAAATGAAGGACTCACTGCGCGCGCAATTCGCCGGCCTTGACCCGGAACAGATCGGCCGCGTCGAATCGTGGTGGGAAGCAGAAGTCGCATCGCCTTTGAAGGCCTTTGTAGGGGCACGCCATGGCGTGCCCCTACGCGATGTATGCCAGCAGGTAGCAGCAAGGTTTGAGGAAGAAGCCTCCGGACTGCCCCCCGCGATGGTTGACCCGCTACGTGGCGCTCTTGCTGGACTCGAACAGGCGCTCGTCGATGCAGCCGGCGTACTCAATACTCCCATCCTCGTCAAGGAAGCGACCGAAAATCCGCGTTACGCGTGGGAGCACAACAAGGGCGTGCCGCGCAAGATCGGCTCCAAGCTCTGGCTCTACGACTGCATTAACTGTGACAAGTGTGTGCCCGTGTGTCCCAACGTTGCCAATTTCGTTTACGAGACTACGGCGGTGGATGTTACGTACGACAACTTCGCACTCATGCCGGAGGGACCGCCGCAGCGCGTACCGGGGGGCGTTTTCAAGGTGGCGAAAGCGCACCAACTGGCCAACTACGCCGACGCCTGTAACGATTGCGGAAACTGCGACGTGTTTTGCCCCGAAGACGGCGGCCCTTACGTCGAGAAGCCACGCTTTTTCGGCAGCCTCGATACCTACAGGAAATATGCGGGCCGCAACGGCTTCTACCTCGCTTTTGAAGGCGACCAGACCACCATCTTCGGCACGATCGCCGGCGCGTCTTATCAGTTGAGCCTGAACCCGCTCATCGACCGCGCCTGGTTCTCCAACGGGAAAGCCGAGGTTGAAATCCAACCGAGCCGTGACGTGGTGGTGAGCTGGAAACTGAAGCCGGAAATTTCCACAACCCGCTACCAGCTCGACATGCTTCCGTATTTGCAGCTTAAGTTGCTTGTGGAATCCATCCGCGACCCCCGGCGCGTGAATTTCGCCAACGTCAAGGGACTGTGAGAGGTGCTAGGTGTCAGGTGTCAGGGGCGAAACTCGAAATTCGGTACACAGCTTGCGAGTTTCGAATTTCGATTTTCGAGTTTCGGTCTCTCTTAACGCTTGAACCCTCGTACCCCAATAAGGAGTTCAACTGTGACAACCAAGCAAGCGCTCTTCAAAGGCAAAGACTACATCACGACGCAGGAGTGGGCGGATTCCGAGATTGAAACCCTGCTGGAAGTTTCCGGCGATCTCAAGCGCAAGTTCAAAAACCGTATTCCTCACCGCCACCTGCCGGATAAGACCATTTTCCTGCTTTTTTTCGATAAGTCCACGCGCACCCGCAATTCCTTCGAAGCGGGCATCACGCAACTGGGCGGCCACGCGCATTTTCTGACTGCCGACGTGATGCAGGTGTCGCACGGGGAGAGCCCCAAGGACACGGGCATTATCCTTTCGAGTTACGGTCACGGCATCGCCATCCGGCACGATTTGACTCCGGGAGAGGGGAACGTTTACATCCGCGAGGTCGCGCGCTGGGCGAACGCGCCGGTGATCAACATGCAATGCGATGTGGACCATCCCTGCCAAACCCTGGCGGACCTGATGACTATTCGCGAAAAGCTCGGCAAGAATTTGCGCGGGCGCAAATTGGCGGTGAGCTGGGCGTATGCCCCCAGTTACGCCAAGCCCCTTTCCGTGCCGCAGGGACTGATCATGCTGATGCCGCGATTTGGCCTGGATGTGGTGCTGGCGAATCCGCCTGAATACCGGCTGATGCCGGAAACGCTGGAGGCGGCTCGCGTGAACGCTTCCAAGGCGGGCGTGAAGTTCGAAGTGGTGGACAGCATGGACGAGGCCTTCCGCGACGCCGACATCGTCATCCCCAAGAGTTGGGGTTGCCTCGACACCATGGGCACCAAGCCGGAGGAATCCCTGCGCATCGCCAAGCAATATCGCCACTGGATTTGTGACGCGGGCAAGATGAAGTTGACGCGACCCGATTCGCTCTACATGCATCCCCTTCCCGCCGACCGCGGCAACGAGGTGACGGACGAGATCATCGACGGGCCGCACTCCGTGGTTTTTACCGAGGCGGAAAATCGCCTGCACACGGCGAAGGCGATCATGGCGTTGACGATGGCGGATGAAAGCGTGGCATACGAAGTGTAATGACGAAAACGGCCCTGTCCTAAGATTGATTGTGGATACCCCGATAATGCCCGAAGATCCCCAATGATCTTAGATTACTGGGCGTGCTCAAGTGTCTCCGGCCCGAAGCTGCCGGGCGTCGGGAAAACGACACAAAGTCCGAATCTAGCGCCCGAACTCCCAGCACTCGGCCCCCGGACCCTCACTCCCTCGTACCGGACATTCAGTCCCTAACACTTTATGCTGAAATGCCGGCATAAAGTCTCTAGGACAAAATGCCCTGCTGTAAGCGGCCCGGTGCGGACCCCTGCTGTGCCCTAATGAGGAGTGTGCCCACCTGGGTTTCTTACCGAACAAGTGGTGCAGGTTGAGAGCTCTGCGGTGCGCCAGCTAGCCGTTTTTCTTCCGCGTCCGGGTGTTCCGCATTACAATACAATCCCACGCAGGATTGAGGGCAACGCATGGCTCTTACCGCAGGGACCAAGCTCGGTCCCTATGAAATTCAGGACAAGCTGGGGGCGGGCGGAATGGGCGAAGTTTACCGTGCCCGCGACACGCGTCTGGACCGCACGGTGGCCGTCAAGGTCCTGTCCTCGCATCTTGCTTCCAATCCGGATTTGAAAGTTCGATTCCAGCGCGAGGCGCGGGCGATCTCCGCGCTTCAGCATCCGCACATCTGCGTGCTGCACGACGTGGGTTCGCAAGACGACGTGGACTACCTGGTGATGGAGTTCCTGGAAGGCGAGACGCTCGCCGCGCGCCTTGGCAGAGGCGCACTGCCCCTCGACCAGCTCGTGAAGATCGCCGCCGAGGTCGCCGGTGCTCTCGACAAGGCTCATCGGGCCGGCATCGTGCATCGCGACCTCAAGCCCGGCAACATCATGCTGACCAAGTCGGGCGCCAAGCTGCTCGATTTCGGCCTGGCCAAGCCCGCATCTGTAGCGGCAATGTCCTCATCGCCGTCGGGCGCTGCCTCGCCACTACTCTCGGCGGCGCTGACGATTTCCTCACCCAGCCCGCAGAATTCTCCGCTCACTTCCGCCGGCTCGATTGTGGGCACGATGCAGTACATGGCGCCGGAGCAACTGCAAGGCAAGGAAGCCGACGCGCGCACCGACATCTTTGCGTTTGGCGCGGTTTTGTACGAGATGGCTACCGGGCAGCGGGCGTTCTCGGGGAAATCGCAGCTTAGCGTGGCGACGGCCATCCTGGAAAACGATCCCGCGCCGGTTAGCTCAGTGCAGCCGGCGTTGCCACCCGCTCTCGACGTCATCGTGACCACCTGTTTGGCCAAGGACCCGGAAGAACGCTTCGCCAGCGCGCACGATGTGGGCATCGCGCTGAAATGGGTTGCCAAGGTATCTGTAGCGCCGGTGTCCCCACCGGCGATCGGCGGTCGGAGACCGCCGCTACAGAAGACCGCGTGGGCGTTGGCCGCAGTCCTTCTCCTGCTTCTGGCCGCAGTGACCGTCAGTTACTGGCGCGTGCGCAATCAGCCGCAACCGGTGGTGGTGAGAAGTTTCCTGATCCCTCCGGACAAGGCTGACCCGAATGGGAATGCGGGATACAGTTCCATGTCGCCGGACGGCACGCGTTGGGCCGTTGTGGCGCCTGACGCGGCGGGATCACCTGTGCTCTATGTACGTCCGCTGAATTCGCTGACCGCCCAGGAGTTGGCGGGCACCGAGGATGCGCTCGACCCGTTCTGGTCGCCCGATTCGCGCTCGATTGCTTTCTGGGCGCAAGGCAAGCTGAAGCGCGTGGACGCCTCGGGTGGCCCCATCCAGACGATCTGCGATGCCCCTGTCGGCCGCGGAGGGTCTTGGAGCCAGGAGGGCACTTTACTGTATAAGTTGGCGGGGACCTCAACCCTCCTGCGCGTCCAGGCGCAAGGCGGCACTCCGGTAGAGGCTTCGGAGTTGGACGCGTCAAAACAGGAGGACAGTCACCGCTGGCCATGGTTCCTGCCGGATGGAAGGCATTACATCTTTTTCGTTCACAGCAGTACATCCGATCATACCGGGATTGCCCTCGGTTCACTCGACTCGAAGCAACACCGGTTTCTGTTTCCCAACGATTCCAACGCCGTGTATGCCTCCGGGTATCTGGTCTATGTCAGCGGCGGGTATCTGCTGGCGCAGAAGTTTGACGAGGGCCGCCTGGAACCCGTCGGGGAGGCGGTGCGGATTGCTGAACATGTTTCGGCAAGCCTCAGAAACTTCCATGGGACTTTTGCCGTTTCGCAGACGGGGACCCTGCTCTATTTCCGCGACGCGGGCGGCGGATCGCAACTGACTCTGCGGGATCGCAGCGGAAAACCACTCGGTGTGGCCGCCCCCCCGGCTCATTATGTCTGGCCGCGCGTTTCACCCGACGGAAAACAGTTGGCGGTCGGAATCGAAGATGCCGCGGGTAAGGCGGATATTTGGTTGCTCAATTTTGAGCGGGGCACCCGGACGCGACTGACCTTTGATCCCGGGTCGGCAGAATATCCGGTGTGGGCTCCGGACGGTACGAAAATCTATTACGCGTCGACCCGCGCAGGGCTATCGCACATTTACGCCAAGCTGGCTAACGGAGCAGGGACGGAAGAAACGATTCTGAACACCTCCGGATTGGGCGAGATTCCTATCGACATCTCATCGGACGGGCGGTATCTGGCCTATATGCGCACCGAGGGCACGCGGCGTGGTATTTGGATTCTTCCCCTGTTCGGCGACCGCAAGCCTTTTCCATTGGTTCAGAACGATTTCCCTTCGGTCGTCCCGAAGTTTTCTCCGGACGGCAAGTTCGTGGCCTATATGGGAACCGAAACCGGCACCTACGAGGTTTACATCACGCCGTTTCCGGGCGGCGGGGCGAAATGGCAAGTCTCTGAGCACGGAGGGAGCGTGCCCCTCTGGCGCGGTGACGGCAAAGAATTGTACTACCAGAGCGGGAACGATCTGGTGGCAGTGGAAGTGCGCGAGGCCGGCTCCGGAGTAGAGCTGGGCAATCCGA
>JBEKAD010000116.1:0-10852 GCA_050018435.1 Terriglobia bacterium | reverse complement strand
TTGAGGAAATCCACAGCTTGGACGGTCATGCCCATCTCGTTGCTCATGAGCTTTTGATAGAACTCGAGCACGGCGTAGGCCAAGCGTTCGTGTTCCGAGTGGTGCGCAAGCAAATCCGGGTACCCGCAGCTTTGCAGAACCTTCTCCTCCGCGGCAAAGTGGGCCTGGGTGTAACGGATGAGCTCATCCAAAGTCCTGCCGATCACTATCCTTCCTTTACCATCCACCAAGGCTTGGTGGAGCCGGTTGATAATGTCCACAAGCTGTTTGTGCTGCACGTCCGCAAAGGCGATGCCGACGTGATACTTCTCACTCCAGGAAAAGAGGTCCTCTTGTAGGGCTCCCATTGCTGATCCCATGCCTCCGAAAGGTGTTCACGTCGGGGTCTCCCTTCAGCTTCATCGGCAGGATCGCTGGGAGCTTAATTCGGACAGTATTGCACTCCGAACGCTCAGACTCCCGGATGGCCCTACCCGTCGCCGGGTGCTTCATCGGTGGCGGGCGGAAATCCCACGCGTCAGCCACCTGAAGAATCGGGGGCGGGCTAGTGCCGGTCCAACTTATTGAGGCGATGTCTGCGGCTTTGATGTTGCCCTGCATAGGCTCGCCATCGGATGACGCGGATGAGTCGCAAAAAGTTGGAACGGCGCTAGCGCAGTCCTTTGGCGTTCAGGAACGGACCATACTTTTTGTCAGAGCCCAGGATGTGCTTGCTGAGCCAGTCCTTCAGGAAACCCATCACCTCAATCGTCAGTCCAACTTCGTTCTTCTGAAACTTGTCCTGAAACTCCAGGACGGTCTTGGTCAAATGGTCGTGCTCGGACTTGTGATTAGTGTATTCTGGATATCGGTGCGACTCCATGAAGTTTTCTTCCGTCTTGAAGTGAACCTGTGTGTATTTGATAAGGTTGGAAAGGATGCTTCCGAGCTGCTGCTTCCCTTGCCCTTCAACCATGGCTTGGTGCAATTCATTGATGATGTTCACCAAGTTTTTGTGCTGCATATCGATAATGCCAATTTGGACGCTATAGGTGTCACTCCAGGGGAAAAGCTGGGTGGTCGCGGTAGCCATATTCGTCTCCTCAGACAGTATTCAGCAAGCCTCGATGAGTCCACGTGGCAAGGCCGATTTGTGGGGCGATTTCTGGCCGCCGGTCTTCATCATCAATGATTTCGGCGTTCCCGGCCGAGGCGGGGCAGACACAAAGCTCCGCAGCGCCCCCGAAACCACGCTTTCACCCAGACTCTCTAAGGTCATTCCACTCTTCCATCGGTCCCTTGGGATGGAATCTTTAAACTATTTGCGGGGGCAGAGGACTGGACATCGAGATACGCCGGCTTCTGCGGATTTTGTAACTTTTTTGACATCGGCGCCGCGCAAGGATCCAAAGAAGGCGACTCTTTGTCGCTTAGCACCGCCGCGGCAGGGTTTAACATCACGGGTGACCGAACCAAGTTGACAGGCTTGCAAGGCGGCTCGCTATTTCTTCCGGCGTGGTTGTGAAGGTCGCATCTCAATGCGACTGGCCAAAGCCGTGCTGGGGAATTTGTAGAGATCGATCACCGCTTTGGCGACGTCTTCGCCGGTCAGTTTCCAGCTTTCGCCGGACTTTGAGCCCGGCGCGCCGGCAAAATCCGTATCCACGCTGCCCGGCATCAGGTAGCTTACGCGAATGCCGTCGTAGCGGACGTCCTGCATCATGGCCTCGCTAAAACCGTTCAGGCCGAACTTGGAAGCGTTGTAGGCGGAGCCGGTGGCCATGGGATTGACGCCCGCAAGGCTCGAGATGTTGAAGATGTACCCGCCCCCGCACTTGCGCATCAGGGGAATGGCTTCGCGGCAGCAATAGAAGACGCCGGAAAGGTTCGTCTGAATCGTCGTGTCCCACTCTTCCACGCTAAGCTGGTCGACGGGTTTGAAGACGCCCACCCCGGCGTTGTTCACCAGGATGTCGAGGCCGCCGAACCGCTCCGCCGCCACACGAACCAGCTTGCGGCAGTCTTCGTAGCGGCGGACGTCTGCCGCCGAGCCATCCACATTGGCCGCGGCCGTGCCGCGAAGCTTTTCCAGCGCCGCCTGCAATGATTTCGGATCGCGCCCGCAAATGAACACCTTCGCGCCTTGCGCCAGCAATGCCTGCGCGACGCTGAAGCCGATTCCCCGCGACCCGCCGGTGACCAAGGCAACCTTCCCCTTCAATTCGGTTGTCATAACCAGCCCCCTCTCATTTTGGATTTTCGATTTTGGATTTTCGATTGAGACAATCCGAAATCGATAATCTCGCTTGTCACTCGTCACTTGCCAGTCAAAGTTGAGCTATAAGCTTAACCCAAACTCGGATGCGGGATGAAGTCTTCTGTCGGGGGAATCAAGCCCAACCCGTAGTGGTGTCCTAATTTGCGGAGAAGCCCCAACGGGGCGAACTACCAAAGCCCAGGCCAACGGCCTGGGTTAACGGATTGTCTCTCATGCCGAGCCCTGAAAGGGCGGTCTACGGTGGCCACCGTTCCGCCCAAAGACCGATATGGAAATGCCGTTGTGAAGGTGATGGAAGCAACCGTTAGCACGCCCCTTCACGGCTTGCCGAGGGAAACAGGTTGGGTTTCCCTGACCCAGGCCGTTGGCCTGGGCTGCGTTAGGTCGCCCCTTTGGGGCTGGTGAGTAGGATCCTCTATTTCGAAATCACTCCATCAAATTAGGACGCTACCCAACCCGTTGCCGTATTGCGCCTGTCGATGGGCTTTGGTACGCTGAGCGTATGACGCAATTACTTGCAGACGCCCTCAGAAAAGTGGGCAAGCTTTCCGAGGACGAACAGAACGCCATCGCCTCCCAGATTCTTGCTACGCTCGAGGATGAAGAAGCCTGGGAAAAGACTCTGCGGAAGAATCCTGCCAAGCTGCGCAAACTCGCCGCGAAAGCGCACAACGAGCATCGCAAAACCCACGCACCAAGAAACATGTAGCGCAAGGCTTGCTCTACAGCCTTGCGGCTTTTCCACCGCGACGTGCAATGGGCGGCCCCGCAAACAAATGTAGCGCCGACCTTTAGGTCGGCATTTATGCTGTGTCATCTCGTGCTGACCTAAAGGTCAGCGCTACAACGGCGCGGCAAGCCCCGCACCGCTGGAAAAGCCGCAGGGCCGCACCACGGGCCCTGCGCTACCTCAGATTCGCGCTTTCCAATCCAATGGCAAACTGGCAATCGTTAACCCGCAGCGCTGAACGGTGTGAGCGACCGGCGAAGATTCACCGTGACGGAAAAGCCGTTCGACATTCGCTCACCGTCCTGAGCGGCAGTCGTCGAAGGAATGCGCTCCGCCACGCGCAATCGATGAACTTGTGACCTGCGGGAGAAGTGACGGCACTACCCACACCGCTATGTTCTAAACAATTCAACGTGCCGGCAATTGTCGCAGACGAAAATCTGCACGGGTAGGCTTTCGATGTCCAAGGCACCCCCAGAAATCCAGATCCGCAAGATCCCCACGTTGGTGCCCTGACGCAGTACCTGAGGCCGGTAATATCCGTTGCCACATACATGACAAGGCCTTGGGACACCCTCCTTCAAAAGCTGACCTCCGCCTCCGATCATCTTCAACATTGCATCGACCATATTGAGCAGGTCTTGGGCTGACGATAGACATTCACTCGGCTTTCCCACAACACACTTGTTGAGGATTTGGTTGACGACGTACATATCAGGGTCGTTTGGATAAGTCTTGGTCAGATCGAAATCGTATTCGGGATCGGTGTGGAATTCCCTCGGTAGTACGCGACGCCCGTCTACCATAGACCATAGCAATTTCCCAAGCATGTAGACGTCGATGGATGGTTCAACCTTTTCAAGTCGGACGCCCAGATTAGCCCACGGTGGCAGGTAATCACGCGGTCCGACTTTCTCTCCAGTTCGCGTCACCCTTTCTGCCGCGTTAGGTACATAGACGATCCCGAAATCCCCGAGCACGAGCTCACCGCTTGACCTGACAAAAACGTTGGCTGGCTTAATGTCCCGATGCACGTGGCCATCTTTGTGAAGGCCCGCCACTGTTTGTACAAGAGATCGGAACGCTTTGAGAGCTAGAGCCGCATTCCCCTTGTATCTGCAAGGGGAATGCTCAAGAGTACCCTCCGGAAAGAACTCCGTGACGATCCAACGCTCTGCGATATTGGAATCCAGAAGCTTTGGCAGCCCGGGTCGGTTTTGGCTGAGGACCGCGATCTCAGTTTTTAGCCGCTCAATCGCCTCAGATTCCTCGGTCGAGAGAACCCGAGGGAATTCCTCCGGGGGAATCTTGTAAGCTTTCAGAGCTCCACGCTCTGAAGGAAAATCCTCACGCGCGTATGAGCATATTGCGGTCGCTAGCTCCCCCCTCTTGTCCCGATCGAGGGCGGACCGAATCTGTTCGAGACACTTCGCGCGATCAGCGCGGCGTTTAGGATTACGAACCAAATAGACATCGCTCTGACCACCCCCTCCAAGCCGTTCTATTTCTTCCCAGTCATTGCGGTTTCCCATTTTACCTCCTACCTTCCAAGCTAACCGAAACAAACGTGTCAGGGGTGGATCATCGTATGGCTCAGACTCGTCGCGTGACGTGTGCGGTCCACCCCGAACTATAACCAAGTCACTGTCGGAATGCTTTCCGACCAAAAACACGGCGAAAAGAACTCACGCCGTGGCGACACCTTCTACCTGCGAAATTGCCGCCGGACGGCGAGAAGGAACAGGGCAACCAGGGTTGAGGTCAGCAGGAGTTCGATGAGGGCGGCGAAACGGGCCGATACAGATAGGGGGTTCGAAGTCAGCAAAATCGCGCCGCAGGCTTGCCACGCTCACCGAGGCCATGGCGCTTTGGACGAAGAAGCCGACGGTGCCGCGCAACTTGCTATTTGGGGACGCGGATAGGAACTGGGAGAACTTCGCGTAGCTGATCTCGTCCGTGTTAGTGGTAGGAGAACTTGTTTGCGCCACCGGTCTGGACGGTGAACCCTTTTCGCTGCTTACGCGTTGCAGGCCGCAGGCCGGGTATATGAAAGTGAAAAGAGCAAGCACAAGAAGCAGTCGGAGGAAGGGCTTCACATAGCTTTCACCATAGTCACTCGCGTATTTATACCAAGCCGCCAGCCCTAGATTGCGGTGCAGCCACCGCAAGACGGGGTTGCGCCGGGGGCTCGAAAGCCGCTTCATTTCCATCTCGCCGTAATGGAAATCCCCTGCCGTCCAGTAGTCCCGTTTGTCGTCGTAATTCTTCTTGAGTTGCTGATAGAGTTCGGCAATCAGACCGTAATTGCGTTCGTCGGTACTACCCCGGTCACGGCGCAAGGCTTTGGTCACTTCCCCGGTCAAATCGAGTTTCTGGTCTTCTTCCAACACCATCCTTTTGCCATTGTCCCTCTTCCGCCAGCGGACGCTGGAGAAGGCGAATTGCGAGACGTTGCAATTGTGGAATAACGCCAGCCCTAAGTACGTGTCGTAGAAGACGATCAGCTCCGGCTTTTCGAAACGCGCCAAGCCGAAGATCGCAGCCGGCTTAAGCGATTCATCCTCTCGAAACCGGGTCTCCCAGAACTCCGCCCTTCGTTTGAAGGTTGCGCTTTCGAAGGAAGCAACCTTCCCCACCTGCGTCGAGGAGAAGTCCGCATCCTCCGCGAACGTAACCATGCTGAAGTCGGCATCCTGCCCAAATACGGTGCACATAAAATTGGCGTCGCGCGCAAATGTGGCTTTGAGGAAAAGCGCAGACTCGATGAGAACGGCCGAGGAAAAATCGGCACCCTGCGTGAACGTCGCACTCATGAAGTATGCGACGTGCCTGAATTGAGCCCGTTCGAAGGAGGCGATTCGCCCGAAGGATGCCCACCGAAAGTCGGCCACATTCGAAAATACGGTCTCGCGGAAGCTCGCCACGTGGGTGAACGTGGCGCTCGGAAAATTGGCGTCCTGCGTGAACGTGGCGTGGTTGAAAAGGCATATCGCCCTAAATTCTCGCCCGCCGTAGTTCGCACTTGAGAAAACAAAACCTGTAAAGTCCGCATACCCCTCGCCTGCATCCGTGAGAATGCGTTCGAACTCTACTTGGAACGCGGCATCACTCTTGTCGGGGTCTTTGGAATGCATCAGGCAGACAGGTTCCTCGTCCACGCCTGGTGGGGCGGTGTGAATCGACCGTCCGCAGCGATGCTCTCTATACATCAGCGCCGGGCAGCGCTGTTCGGCTGCCGCCTCGCGCTCCTCAGCTTGTTTGTCTTCTTCCGGGTCGGCCATCTTGGGTGGGATTTTACCAGAAGGGAAATAATCCGCGCACAATAGTTTGCGCACCGCACTTCAACCTTACGCGCGCATCACAAGATACGGAATTTGGGCTCACTTTTAATGTGCGAGAATGTGTGGTACCTTAGTGGTCAATCATGGGACAGGAACCCGAAACCGCACCCGGACCGGCAAGGCGGGAGAAGCCACCGATATATATAGGCCCAGAAAAGAGCCTCAAAGGTTTTCGCAAAGAAGAAGATGTGCAAGTAGGCAAGAAGGAATTCGTACAGGGGGAAGCCTTAGAGAGCGACCGGAGTGGCGCTAATCCTTAAGGTTCTTGAAAACTGCACCGAAAGTAAGAGTAAGCAGTCCACCTATTTCACCTACGGTAGCCCCACCGAGCCACTTCATAAGTCCGGAATCAAGCTGGAATCCCCGCAGTTTGAAGCCTTGCAGGACAAAGATCCCCATGGTAACGACTAACAGGAAGCCGTACGCCCAAAGAAGGAATCGGATAATTAGCCGCTGAAGGGCAATCTTGTGTACAGTGATGACCTTAGTTACCCAGTTCTTCACCTCCACCGTAGTGCGGCTCTGAGACGCGCGTTGCTTATCCGGTGATGCCATGGACACAGCCTGGGAAGGTCGGGCGTTAAGCTCCCGCCACCGCAGGTACCTTCTTTGTCTCTTGTCTTGGGTACCGCTTCGCGATACTTTCGAGAGCAGGGGTCACCAGCACTCTATAAACCTGGTTCTCCTCGTCAACTGCCGCAATGCTGTTCCCACTTTTCACTTCATTTAGAGCCCATTCAAAGACGCTCAAGGCGTTATTGAATAACTCTTTATAGCTTTCAGCGCGGATATCCTCCATCAGATCTTTTAGTTCGCCCACTCTTTCTGGCGACAATTCAAGTTGAAGTCTCATCAGCCTCCCTCCTTTCTTTCGTCCTTTCCCTCCAGTCCTGCTGTCAGCAGCAAGGCCGTCATAACCCTCTAGATCGGCACAAAGTTAACTCCAAATTAGATGATTGTCAAGAGCTTTTGTTGAGTATTATATGGGTTTATCCTACTCAAGGGTGTGCAGGAACAAATTCTGCGATACGTCGAGCTCACAAGCAAGCAGCGCAGAGTCGGTCTTCAACCCTGCGGCTCTGCCCCTTAGGGATGGAAAAGCCGTGCCGATGCATCGGGCGCTACCAGCCTTGCTGGTAATTTCTTTCGCCCCTCGCGGGGCTCGCGCGGCGCGGGGGCCGATTTCCCCACGGCTCCCGATGGAAAACATCGGGACAAGTTGCAGGGCCGTGAAAAAATACAATCTTTACCGCCGAGGCGCTGAGACGCAGAGAAATGGCCTTTGGTTTTCAAATCCCTGCGCCTCCGCGCCTCTGCGGTGAGTCGGAGTCCACGAATCGGACCGCAAATCGGACCTCCTGAACCCGCAGGGGAATTAGCCAGAGCGGCAATTCCGCGATACCACTTCCTACCGGTAGGAAATTGTGACAACTGTTTGAAAAATTTCTTCCTACCCGTAGGATTCCTGCCAACATCTCCCTAGACTATGGCATGGTTAATGCTAAGCAATTAGTTGGAGCGTAGATTTGTAGTGGAATCGCGCACCAAGGTTAGGTGTCAGGTGCTAGGGCGTGTGCGGGGGGCGGAACGAGACATAAGCTGTAGCGGCGCTCAGCGTCTGCCCCACCGTGGCGGGGAGCGCCGACCGGCAGTCCCTTCCGGCGTCAGGGCAGGCTCCGACCACCGCTACAGTCGAACCTGTAATCACTTGTTTCGCCCTGGGGAGAAGGGGTTCATGATGCGATTGGCGAATGCTTTGGGAATTGCAGGGGGACTTTCCGTCCCTCGGGCACAACAAAACGTCCCTCCGCTCCCAAACCTGGGAACATATTGAAAACAAAGGGTCGGAAGAGGCGATTTTCCTGCGCCAAACCTGAGAACGTACTGAAAACAAGCCAGTTAACGGAAACGTTGGGGACAAAAAAGAATACGACAAAATGCCTGACGTATTCCTTCCAACTATTAATGGGCTTCTGAAACTCAGCGCGGAGTTCCACCCGAAAAGTCGTCGGCTTTCCGCTAGTTCCCAAACAAACAATCGCAGAATCTGAAATTCACAGATCATGCATTACCTAGTTATGGATAAGTGAATTTTGAAAATAATTGGAATTACTGTGCTGTTACCGGAGTTCGAGCGCAAAGGGTTTAACGCGGAAAGCGAACTTTTCGGCCTGGAACCGGTAGGCATCCTCCAGCGCCTGGTTTCGAGCGTCGGGGAAGAGCGTGTTGGCTGCCACGGCCTCGAAACCGACGGCGGCGAGCAGCCGATTCTCAGCGGCCTCTTGCGTTTCGATTCGCGAGCCTTTGCGGATGTGCAACGGAAAGACTCCCAGCTTGATCAGTTCGGGGCAGACCATCAGAAAACGATGACACTCCAGCGGGTCTTCCTCCGCACACATCATCGCCACCGGCCGCCCCTCCAATTCCTTCCAGAGGCGGTTGAGCCCCGCCTGGAACGCATAGGATTTCCGGCGCGCCGGGTAGTCAACCAGACCATCGGGACGATAGGCGTCCGCATCATCAGGCCGGCCTCCCAATTCCTCTCCCAGAAAGAGGTACTCAAGCTGCTCGGCACGCAGCAGTTTTTCGAAACCAGGCAGGCTAAACTGCGGCAGGCGCGCGCTCTGCGGCACGGTGCGCACATCGACCACGAGCTCGATGCCATGGTCTTTTAACAGTGCAGCAAAGTTCTCAAAGTCCAGGATCGAATGACCGACCGTGAAAAGGGGGTGAAGGCCGTTCGCATTGGCTGGGTAACAGTTTCCAGACGGCACGTTCGTTTCCTCTGGCAGGGCATTGTACCAAAAACATCTTTAGCGGCCACGTGTTTTCCTGGACGCGCGAGGGAAAACTGGGGCTAGGTGCCGGAGGCTGGGGAAGGAAGAGAGGCGAACAATTGAGCAGTTAGGAGTCAGCATTCAGAAGGCATGAGACGGAAAGAAGAATAAAGTTGAACTGGCCGGTCAGGCAAACACCAAGCGGCCCTTGGGGGCGGGGACGGGGCGGCCGAGTTCCTTAGCGGTTTCGATCCACTCCTGGATGATCACTTCCACGTTGGCGAGGGCTTCCCGATACGTCTTACCGTCGACCGCGCAACGGAGAAGTTCCGGTACGTCGGCGATGAATGCCTGATCTTCCTCGCTCCAATAGATGATGACTTCGTACTTAGGCATCTGTACCGCCTCCCAGCTTTTACTTCAGTTTAACATGCCGGGCTGGTTGGGCACGCAAACGGAGAAGGGGCACAGCGGGGCCACCGCCGCAACATGACCCCCTCACCCGGTCTCCTCCGTCGACCACCCTCTCCCCCAAAGGGGCGAGGGATGGGGAATGGAAAAGGGGCGGGGATCATCTCCCCCACCCCCAACGTGGTTAACTCCTCTTGGCAGTTCTCCAAGCTGTAGACTGCCAGCTCCCCGCTGGAGGACTCCTCCAGCTCATGGGCCAAGAGATTGGCGGCATAGACGGCCGAAATCGCGTCAAAGTTCTGATGCGGCACGCGATTCGGGCCGTGGTGAAGGGCAACGGCCTCCACTACCAAGTAAGGTAATCCCCACAACCCCAGGAGATAGGGTCCAATTTCGGCGTGACTAAATCCGTTCTCGCGTTCTTCCAGTTGACAATCCCTTATAACCCCTTACAACCTCATAAAGTCATTCTGAAAATCTAGCAACTCGTTTATTTTCATCATGTTACATAGATAACACTTTTTTCCAATTTGTTTTCAATAACTTACTCAAGATAGATCTTCATTTTTGACATCTTTTTGCCGCCAAGCCCCCAGACGGAGCCAGAACCTGATAATTCCGTAGGTTCAAAAGGTTGAGAAATGGGTGGGGGCAGAAAAATCCCCTCAAATCATACATAAACGACTTTGTTTCAATAACATGAACGGAAGGTGGTGCGTCTTGGTGGGTGGCAAGGGTATCTCCCTCCCTTTCTTCTGCCGAGTCGGGGCGTTCGATACTACAACTGTTATAACACGAAAGTAACAAATGTCAAGTTAAAAATTTTGCCCTCTGTCAGAAAATTGCTGAAGCGGGCGCAAGAAGCAGTGGGGGGGGCTCGCGCTTCATGGAAAGGGGGATGCGAGATGAGGCCAGGAAGCCCGTTGGGTGGATCTACGGTTCGGAAACGACCGTACAAGAAAAACTGCGGACCTTGAGAAGGAGGTTCGCGCCACTTGCTTGCTGCCTGTTAGTCACAGGCAAGATTCTCATTTGAATTGCAACTCGCGGACTAAGAGGCAATCGATTCCTATTATGGCCCCACCTCGGATTTGCACTTCCAAGAGGCTCTGGAAATAGGGTGACCGACGAGTCTGGCCGCCGGGACCTCCGCGCATTTTCTCCAGGAGGGCCATCTGAGAGGGAGATGTTGCGAATTCAGCGGCAGCTTGCGTCCCCAACGTTGTTATGCCTGCGAGCACCAACCTGAAGTAGCCCGGAACAGCCCCTGGAAGCAGGCTTATCAATGCGTAGTCGGTCATGATCTCCCCGGTCTTGGGATCCCTTTTCAGAGGAT
>JBEKAD010000115.1:0-10884 GCA_050018435.1 Terriglobia bacterium | reverse complement strand
CCTTCACCGTTCAGATAGAACCGCAGCGATGACAATTGGAGCTTGTCGAAACTGACATCGGGAAAGCAGTGGAGTTCCACCCGCAGGGCTGCGATCGCGTCAGGAGCGCGTAAGGGGGGATTGAGTTTGTCGGGGGTGACCCAGCGGGCATCGCTTACCTCCAAGGGCCAGAGGGTGGCATCGTAGCAGGTGCGAAATTTGCAGGGAACCCCATCCACAGGCCGGGAGTAAAGGATCGAGTCGCGGGGAATGCTGAGACCGGTGGTAAGTTTTCCCTGCTGCGGGTCCAGGCGAAACTGCGCGACCGTCATAGAGGGGATGGGCCGAAGAAAATGCGGATAAAGGACGTTGAGCAATCCCTCCGTAATCTGGGGGAATTCATCATCAATTTTCAGATGGACGCGCGCCGCGAGAAGGGCAAACCCCTCGAGGAGCCTCTCGACATGCGGATCGTCACATCGGTTCACGTCCATTTGCAGGCGCGCGGCGATCTTGGGGTGCTTTTCGGCGAATTCCTTCCCCATCTGCCGGAGGAAAGTGAGCTCGTTCTCATAATAATCGAGAAGATCATCGCGCATTCTATGTACTCTTGACCCTATATTCGCCACTACTGGGTTCTAATAGCGTGTCAAAGAAAACGGGTTCCGGAGCCGGGTCCATGCGCAGCAAGCCTTCAATGTTGAAGTGGATGCCGCGCACTTCGTCCGTGGAAGGTTCGATGGTTACCTTCACCCCCATCAGCCTGGGCTCGAAGAAGGTGATCGCCGTCTTGATGGATTTCGCCAGAGATTCTTGATCCTTGGGCGATCGGAGGTACAAGCTTGAGGTGTCATGGACGCCATAATTGTAAACCGACCGCTCGACCTCCCGCAAAGATTCCGGAGGTTCTTCGATGGTGCAACGCGTATTAAAGAGCCACTCCAAATCCCGCCGGAGCGCGGCCCTCAATTCCCGCAGAGACTGGGCCCTGGTCAGGGGAGGCTCCAGCCTGCGGTCCGGTTCCTGATCGATGAGTCGATCCAGCACCGACAACGTTACGGGGCCTTCCTTGTCATTAGACGCCATTAGGTTCCAAGATAGGTGATAGCCTGAACGGGATCGAGACGAACGACCTTTTGGAAGAGTCTTTGTTTTTCCGCGTCGTCCGCCTGCACTCTCTGGCTGTTCTTCATGATCATCACCAGGGCTTTGGCGATCGTTTTGGGGTTTTCCCAGGTCTCCAGGTGACTGGTCTCAATGCTTGCCGCCAAGTCTTCAATGATGGGCTGGGCAACCTCCGTCTTCCCGGCCGCGATGCAGATTTCGGCAAGCTGCCATTTTCGGAAGAACTGGCCCCTGCCCGTAAGCTGCCTTTCGACTTCGTGCGTCATGGTGTCGATGGCCTTTTCGGTTTGCCCCGCCTTCAAAGCCTCGCTCGCCAAGTCGAAACTGTCCGCGAATTTTCGATGCCAACCGGGCGCCGAATGATTTTCGACGACCGGAGCGTCGGCGGCAGAAGTGCCGTCCGCGGCAGGAGTACCGTCTGCGGCAGGACTCGGCGTTTCTGCGACCAGCTCCTGCAACCATGCTTGCGTTTCGCGGTTGGCGGCAGGAGTGTCATCGAGCAAGCTGACCTCCAGCGCTTGCGGCACATCGCGCACCAGAGTTTTCAATTCACTTCGAATGGCGATGGCAATGCCGGAATAGTCGCTCCCCAATCCCGCGCAGGCATCGACAGAAAACTTCTGGAGATCCAGCCAGCCGCGGCTGCACGGGAGCGACATGGAGTTTTCCGCCGCTTCCAGCAGTTCGCTCCACTTGCCTTCAATGGCTAGTCGCTTGATATGCTGTCGCAGTTCGGTGGGCGGACCTTCCAGCAGGGTCATATCCCGTTTGCTCAAGGCGGCCCGCAGTTCACCCCAACGCAGTCCCCTCATCATCAAGTAAGGCGCGGGGCTGAAGGGATCGAGTTTACGCAGGGCGGCCGCGGCGTGCGCCACCGCCGTAATCGCTGCTCGACGCTCCGCAGGTTCCTTGTCGGCAAAGGGGATCACAATGCCGGCGGAAGCCGCCCCCACCCGCCCGCGTGTTTCGGCCGGAACCGCCTCTGCGGGCGCGGCGGCAGCTTCGCCGCCTTCCCCCGCCGGCTGAGCCTCCACAGCGTCCGGCTCGGTTTCACGCTTCTTCTGAAGAAGCAGATGGACGCTATGCCGCACCTCCTGCAGAGCTTTCCTTAAATCCATGAAGCTGGGAGAGGCCTCTCCGAATTTATCCCGGCAGAGGGAATCAAAAGCCTCCAGAATCTTGGTGGATTCATCCAGCGTAGCCTCGGCGCCCGCATAGAATGCCTTGGGGGTTTCGCCAAAGGACTTGTCAAACACTTCCGGGTCAAGCTTCCCCGCGCTAAGAGCTTTCGCGCGCGCGGTCACTTTTTCGTCGGTGTCCGCCTGTGCTTCGGTAGGAATTTTTCTGGACTCAGTGTAATCCACCCACCCATGCCCGGCCCGGTTGAGAGGAATCGCCCGGAGAGGAAACCCTAAGCTGGTTCCGACCCACTGCAAGGGAGTGGCTCGAAGTTCCGCATCGCCATCCTCCAGTTGCGGATAGACCGTATCCCAGAAAGTCGTGGTCATGCCCTGGAGAAGTTGCAAGCCCTGCTTCAGACCGGCGAAACCCTCAATCCGCACCAGCGCGTCGGTGAGCCACGCCGCAAGCTGCAAGTCTTTACTCCGAGTGGCAATCGTCTCCGTGGCGAGTTTGATGACCAGAGGGTAGTCCGCCTTCTTAACTTCGGTTACCCAATCGCCCTGTGAGGATTCCTCCTCTTCCCGGCGGGCTTCCTTGATCTGATCGTAGACGGGAGCATAGCGAAGGTCCTCTCCGCTAGGGTTTTCTCCCGGAATCGGGTTGAGCAAGTTATCGGGAAGAGGCATAGGGACCTATGATGTGGGCTGAGGGAGATTGATTTCCAGTTTTCGGATTTCGAGAAGCGGGAACTCCTCGCCGTCCACGAGCAACATTTTTTGACCCACCGGCACGGTTTCTCCCGATTCGTTTTCCTCCCATGCCGTCATGCGACCCAGGCGAATCGCGTCATCCGGGTCTTGCCACGCAAAAGGAGTAAGGGCAGGCAGCAGGACTTCCCCCAGTTCTGTATCTTTCAAGGCAGGTCCGCCCCGCAGCCGGGCAGGAGTCCACAGCAAATCCCGCAGGCGACGTGGTTTATCCATGTCAATCGAGGCAAGGTGCTCGAAGTTCATCCACAGGTAGTTCCCGCCCGCAAAAACTTCCAGACGCGGCCCAATTCGCGGGTCAGCGTCCGCAATGGATTGGAAGGGTTTCCCGTTCAGAGTTCCCGAGACGGCTCCTCCGGTGGCGGCCGCGTCACCCACGGGTTTCGGGTACTCCTTCTTCGCAAACAGACCCTGGCGGGTCTTCTCAGCGTGGAGTGCACTGCGGTAAATCAGTGCCCCCATTTCACGGTTTATATCTGCGGATCCCAGGATATCGAGTTGCTTCTCGGCCCGGTCGTACTCCCCGCAGAAACAAAGGAGCTCAAAAAGAAAGATGCGGTGCTTCGAATCCTCGGGGTGGTTTCGCACCTCGGCATTTAATGCCTGCACCGCCTCCTTGAGCCTGCCGGCTTGAAAGAGTTGATTGGCGTTTTCCATGTTCGTTTAAGACTCCCTTCCCCAAGCTAGCTCATTTTACCCTGCGCGAGATCATAGGCCATTTGCGCTGCCGAGGTCAACAATCCACTCTTGCTCTGCACCTTGTAATCCATACTTATTTTGTCAAAGGCGAGTGTAACGGTCTCCGATCCCATCCCCTCGCCGCTACGCGAGGAGCTTTGTTGGACGGACGTGATCAACACTCCCGCCAAGGTGATCGTCAAGAAGTCTTCGGGCGCTTTATCACCGGTCGATTTGCTCCAGGAAATTTTTGCCGTTTTAAGAATTTGGCCGGTGGCTGCTGCCTTCACCAGTTGGACGCTCGCTTTGTCAAAGAACTTTGTAACGGTGATCTCGGTCATAGACACCCTTCCGCCTTTAGTGGCGCCGTCTTTGGTGTTGACCGGTGAGTTGCTAACCCCCCATTGAAAGGAACTAATTTCTATTTCGTCCTTGTGTGCCAAGGAGAGGCTCTCGCCCTGAATCGACGCGAGATCTAAATGAATTTCAACCCCACTCCTTATTGCCGGCAGACCCACGACTGGAACTGGTGGCATGTCTTCCTCGCGTCACTGAAGTCAATTTCGCCGTTCACGTCCCCTGCTGCGGGGGCACTAGCAGGATGCTGAAAAAGCCGAAAAGCGGTCTCTTCTGCCCTACTTCGGCACCTGTAAGTCCTTTGTTTTCAGGCAAGCCTAGCAACATAGTTATGCCGAAGAAGAGTTTTTCAGCATCCTGCTGGGTTGCGTCCCGCCCGATCACCATCCCCCGAAAAACGGAGTGGTCAGCAGAAAACAGCACTCCCTCTCGGATCCGCAGGGCAACTCGCCCCAGCTTCTTCAGTGCTTGCCGCCCTGAAATAATTACTTTGCGCTTCCCGGGACCTCTTGCCGGGTGAGGCTTCCGCCCCGTTTTCCTACCAGCTTGTGCAGAAGGTCAGCGGTATGAGCATTCGTAGCGTCGCCGTTTGAGAAGGGGCCGCGGCGGGCCTTCGCCCGCCGCGACCAAGTCTTTTTGGCAGACCTGCTACGAATTGCAAAGCACTCGACTAGGTGGCTTCCCGCGTCGCGATGTCATACGTTGCCTTTCCAGCCGCGGTCAGGGATCCATCTTTACCCTGAATCTTGTATTCATATTCAATCTTTACAAACGCCATGGCAAGCGACTCTGACCCGACTTCGTCACCTCTTGCGCCACCGCACTGGAAGCCCGCGATGTGAATTTCTTCCAGCTTGATTATCAGGTAATCCGCAGGGGTTTTGTCACCCGTTGACTTGGCGCACGTAAGCACCCCGCTTTTAATATGTTTGCCGGTGCAGCACAGCTCCAGCAGCTTGGCGCTCGACTTATCCACCGGCTTTGTGATATTGATGTCAGAAAACGAAACCTTACCGGCGCTTAAGCCGGAACCAAAGACGCTGGTTGGATTGCTCGCCCCCCAACTCCAGGAAAGCACCTCGATTTCCTCCTTATGCTTCGAGGAAAGGCTCTCACCCTTGACATCCTCTAGTTTCAAGAAATATTCTATAGCCATATGTTTTCTTCTCCTCTCGGTATTTGTAATTGTGGTCGAGCACGTGGCGGACTTGCGGGCCAAGTCCGCCACAAAATCCCCAAGAACTAACCTTTCGCGGGAGGTGGCAACGATGCAACCAACCGCAGGGAAACCGTAAGCTCATCCAGTTGGAAGTGCGGGCGCAGGAAACACACCGCCCGGTATACTCCCGGCTTGCCCTTAACCTCTTCCACGTCGACCCGAGCCTCCCTCAACGGATACTTCGCCTTCGTGGCTTGCGAAGCCGAGTCGTCGGTCGTGATGTATTGAGTAATCCATCGGTTGAAGAACATCTGAAGTTCTTCTTTGGAAGTGAAGCTGCCAATCCTGTCCCGCATCATGGCCTTCAAGTAGTGGGCGAACCTGCAAGTCGCCATAATGTAGGGTAACTGGGTGGAGAGGCGGGCATTGGCATTGGCCGCGTCGCTATCGTATACCTTGGCCTTGTTCGCGGACTGCACGCTGAAGAAAGCCGCATTGGCCGTCCCCTTGCAATGCACCAACGGGATCAGACCCTGGTCCGCCAGCTCTTTCTCGCGGCGGTCTGTGATCGCGATCTCCGTTGGACACTTCAAAGCCACGTCCCCGTCGTCAGTCCGGAAGGTATGGGAAGGCAATCCCTCCACCAAACCTCCGCCTTGCACACCACGAATGGCCGCACACCAGCCGTACAGCGCAAAGGCGCCGGTCATGCGCGCTCCCAAGGCGTAGGCGGCGTTGCCCCACAGGTATTTGTCGTGCTCCGTTCCGTCAACACCTTCCTCGTAACTAAAGGCCTCGACCGGAACTGTATCTCGACCATAAGGGAGACGCATCAGAATGTGGGGAACACAGAGTCCCACATAACGGCTGTCATCGCTCTGCCGGAATCCCTTCCATTTGGCGTATTCTGTGGTATCGAAGATCCGCCCAATGTCCCGGGGTTGGTCCAACTGCGTGAAGCTTTCCATGTTCATGAGCTGGGAAGAGGCCGCGGAGAGGAAGGGGGCATGCGCCGCTCCCGCCACCGCTGCCATCTTTTCGAGAAGCTCTAGGTCTTCCGGATGCTTGCTGAACTCGTAATCGCCAATCAGCGCGCCATACGGCTGGCCGCCGAATACTCCGAACTCTTCTTCGTATACTTTCTTGAACGCCGCGCTCTGATCGAATTCCGGGGCGCGTTGGAGGTCCCGCAAAAGATCCTTCTTGGAGACATTCAACACCCGGATCTTCAGCATGGCGCTGGTTTCGCTCTGGCTGATCAAGTACTTCAATCCTCGCCAACTGGCCTCCAGCTTCTGAAACGTGGGATGGTGCAGAATTTCGTTGAGCTGGATAGAGAGCAGATGGTCAATCTGCGCAATGCGCGAATTGATCATTGCCTCGGTGTCTTTGGAGACGACTACCGCCCCCTCCAACACCTGGACGAGGAACTCTTTGATAAGATTCTTGCCGCGTTCCCGAGTGGCGGCGTCCGTTCCCACTCTCCCAGTCTCGACAATCTGGTCCAGAAGAGTCTTTTCAACGACCTGCTCGGTAATCTGCGGTGTTGCGGCCGCTTTTTGTTCGTTAGCCATTGCCCCCCTCCTTTCCTTCCTTTATTCCGATTTCCGACCGCAATTTATTTAACTTCTCAGTATTGCTGACGGTTTCCAACAGGACTTCATCCAATTTGTCGTTGGTCTGCAACGCGCCTTTCAGATCACTCAGACGGGTACGGAGTTCGAGCAGTTCGCGCAAAGGTTTCACCTGCTTGGCAACCTTGTCGGGCTCGAAGTCGTCCATACTCTTGAATTTGAGATCGACCTTCAACTGTCCCACATTGTCGTCTTCGCTCAGCTTGTTATCCACAGAAAACGCTACGTGAGGTTTGATGCTTTCCAAGACGCTGTCAAAATTATCCAGCGTCACTTCAATAAACCGTCGATCCTTCAGCTTGGGAAGTGGATCGACAGGCTGGCCGGTAAAATCACCCATGACTCCCATTACGAATGGGAGTTCTTTAACTTCAATCGCCCCGCCCGTCTCCACGTCGTAGGTAATGTGGACACGTGGGGGTCGCACCCTTTCAAGACGCTTCTGTACACTCTCTGCCATAGGGCACTCCTTACTTAGTCATTTTTAGTTGGCGTATCACTACTACAAGGAGGTTATCAACATATCTCATCGTTGTCAAGGGAAAACGAACAGGACTTTCCTAATTTTTTTCGCCTGTCGTTAGCATGTCATCTGGCCGGTTCAATTAGCACGTGATCTGTCCGCTGGAGTCGGCGGGGAGTTGAGGCATTCTGGAGGTAGGAGGCAGGATGCCAAAGTACTCAGCGGGCCTGGGAGCGGGCGATGAAAATCCAAGAGGTGATCTTGCGGGCGATGGGGAAGAAGATCACGTGGTGGCAAGCGGCGGAGATTATCGGGATCTCGGACCGCACCATGCGGCGATGGCGGACGCGCTGGAGAGGAGGCAAGGGCTGCTCGCAACCTCCCCGCATGGTTTCCGATTCTCCGTCAAACCCTTTCCGATCGTCACCGTGCGTTTGGAGGGCGCGGAAAACAGTAGGCAGTGGGCAGGAGGCTGTTAGAAAGCAGAAGGCAGTAAGCAGAAAGCAGAAGGCAGCTAACGGGTGGCAAGCGTAGCGTGGGCTACTACGTCTGTAAGGGTGCTTGATCGTAGAGGTGAAAGTCCTCTCCGAGGTAAAACCACCAACTGGAGAGCCGGATGCGGATGATCCGCCTGTCCGGCTCCGAGGGAGGGGGGACCGGGACCACTCGATCCTCCCTACCCCGTCAAAGCGCCTGCGGCGCTCGCTGGTCCGCACAACGCCGGCTCGACCACCCCGTGTCTTCCTCCTAATCCAGGAGGGGAACTAGCAAAGGCAAGAATTCCGCGGAAGGCTTTCCTACCGGTAGGAATTGGCTCGGACAAATAGTTGCACTTTTGACGATTTTTGGGAAAAAGCACCACATATGTTGAGAAGCAGTCTGGGCTCTGAGCTAGATTACTATGGTGAGTACCCGGGGCGAAGGGGTTCGACCCGGGGCGCGTCCCGGTCAACACCGGCATGACACGTGCGGAGATGGAGCGCCCCTTCGGGGCTCGGAACAACAAACTCCCGGAGTGGAGGTGAACCCGGCAATGCCAGTCACCCATCATCAATAGCGAGGTCGCGCTTCCGCCGAGCCAGCACAGGCGGCGGTCTGAGGCGAGGCCGTCAATCGGTTGGGCGGCTTACAACCGTGCACATGGAGATTAGACGCCAAACCCGCGATGAGGAAATCTGGGAAAGCTCCTCGCAACCCCCAAAAGTTCATGAAAACACAGCAGGTTAGCGAAGAATTGGGGGAGATGCGATAGCCTCAACAAAAAATCAAGTCAATGAAATTAAACAAGTCAATTGCCTTGCGTTGCGGCCGGACGCCACAAGAAAGGGGGCCCAAAAATGAAGGTAATTACCCTATGGTTTGCTGGAAACAAAGGAGACAAAAAAACGACTTGGCTTAAAATCGCCGCGATCCCTAACCCCAGTTCCGCGGTTCAAGGCGATTTTGAGGCGGTTTGGGAAGGCAAGGCTTTTGTTTTCAACAACAGGTTCCCGCAAGCTCAAAATAGTGACGAATAGACATAAATATTTCTCTTGACTTGTGCCCTTAACGTGTTGTATGTAGTGTCCCATGTACATCCGCAAGACCACCAAGTCGCACAAGGGGAAGACCTACACCAACTACCTCCTCGTGGCGTCCGTCGCCACCCCCAAGGGCCCCCGCCAGCGCATCATCTGCTCGCTCGGCAGTCTCGCCCCCGCGCCGCGCGAGGAATGGCTCAGCTTGGCGCACCGGCTGGAGGCGAGCCTCAAGGGGCAGGGTTTGCTTCCTGCCGCCGACCCGCAGCTTGCGACCCTGGTCGAAAAGGTGCGCCGGGGAGCGAGACCTCGTGCGGAGCACGGGCGGGCTCCGCGCCAAGCCGAGGCGGACGGGGCAGTCGATCCGGACCGGGTGAGCGTCCAAGAGGCCCGCGAGGCCGGAGCGGTTCATGCCGGTCATCAGGTCTGGCAGCAGTTGGGGCTGAGCGAGATCTTGCGCCAAGCAGGGCTGTCGGCGCGCGCTTGCCGGTTGAGTGAAGCCATGACCTTGAACCGTTTGATCTTTCCCCTCTCCGAACATGCGATGCCGGATTGGATGCGGCGTACCGCTCTAGCCGATATCCTGGGCGCCGACTTTTCCACGCTTCACGACGATGCCTTGTACCGCAACTTGGACCGTCTGCACCCGAACCGCGAGCGGATCGAAGCGGCGTTGGCGGCACGACGTCGTTGATGTCACTGATTTCCGATTTTCGCCATGAGTCAGCAAACCACTTCGGGCAGGGCTACGTACCCGGAGTGTAGAGCTGGCAGCCGACAGCTCACAGCTTGCCGTAGGGGCGGTTCGCAAACCGCCCTTACTTCTACGTGGTAGCAATCGTAGCGCCGACCTTCAGAGCTTGCCCTGAGCTAAGCGAAGGGTCGGCATTTTTCGCGAGTACCCGCCCTGCCCTTCCACAGGGAAGTATTGTGGATAACTCAAGAATAACCGTAAATACCCGTAAATTCCCTGTAAGGCTTTTATTTTCATCGATATAGCCTGAAATGGCGTTCTCATTTTTGGACTTCCCTGTTTTGTTTTCATGCACTTGGCCAGACCGATCGGCGAGTGTTGTGCCTTTTGTAGGGGCACCCCTTGGGGTGCCCTGGGCAGGGCAAGCCCAGCCCCTACAAGACGTGTTTGGGGGGCGCGAACAGAAGCCCGTTGGCCGGGTCCGCAGTTGGAAATCGACCGTGCAAGAAAAGCCGCGGACCTTGAGGAGCAGGTCCGCGCTGCGCCCGCTGCACGAGCCCGCCCATTCGATATTTAGATGGGCTACCAGAAGTAGATAGCGACGACGCGAGGAGGGCCAGGGACTGAATCGGTCACAGTGGTCTCGACAACGACTTGCAGGTCTTTCTTGTCCCAGTCCGGCGGGGCGGTCCGCAGGGCCTCGGTGAGGACGTTCTCTGTCGAGATGAGCTCACCCGCCGCTTGCGTGCCGTCCACGCCGAGTCCCGCTGCGGCGAATAGGACCTGCCCGCTTTTGGCGTTCAGCAGCCTTGTGACAACTCCAAAACTCTCCGCGACCGCATTCTGCGGGCCAAAGTGCTCGGACCAAATCCTTCGTGAGGGGCCTCGTTCTTCGAGCCACAGGCGGCCATTATTGTCTTCCGCAAACACGAAGTGCAGATCCGAAGTCATTGGCACCGTCCACCGATTGTCGAATGCTCCCACCAGCACGGCGGGACAGTTGCGAAGATCCTCAAACGAGTAATTGCTGCCGATCCTGACTTGGCTCGGTTTGTTGATCCGACCGAACAGGGCGGAAAGCCGGGTTGCCACGTAGACATCCCCCGTGGCCAGACCAAACACCTGCGAGGGGACCATGTCGCCCCATCGCAACGCATCATTCGGATTCAAGGAAAGCTCCTTATTGAGCCTCTCGGCCGCTGTTGGGAAGCCCTTGGAATGAGCGTTTGAATATCTGTGGTATAGGTCAAAGGATGGCATATAGACCATCGCCTTCGGCAGGCAGATCAGGACGGCCTGTGATGTCCCAAAAACGGGGAACCAGAATCTGTCCAGGGTAGTCTCCTGTGCCTTCCCATAATGAATGCGGAGGGAAACCAGCACCAGGGC
>JBEKAD010000114.1:0-11839 GCA_050018435.1 Terriglobia bacterium | reverse complement strand
CGCCCTCAACCTCCGCTGTTCCAGGGCGGAAAAATCGCGCTTTCCCGAAGATTTCGTTTTCATGCACGCAGCGTAACACAGGATATGGCATTTGTCACTCTATTTTGCAGAAATCAGTAGTAGACGAGAAGGTGACTTTTTAGGCTGAGTCCTTGAAACCCGATTAAAACTGTGCTGAGTTTCGGCCCGAGTTCTACTTCGTGCCAGGCAGATTCAGTTTCTTAAGGTGTTCGTAAAGAACAGTCCTGTCGATCTTGGCCAGTTCGGCAGCTTGGGTCTTATTCCCTTGAGCCCTCGATAGAAGATCTTCAAAATACTTTTTCTCAAAGCGAAGTTGGGCATCCTTGAATGGCAGCCGGGAGAGATCTGGGAAGGTATCTGAGGAGCTTGACTGTTCCCCTAGTGGAATCAAGTCGGCTGTGATGGTGTCCCCGGTCGACAGGATGATAGCGCGCTGGATCACGTTGCTCAGCTCCCGAACGTTCCCAGGCCAGGCATAAGCCTCCAGCTTACTTAGTGCTTCCGTGGTGATGAGTTTGATCGGCTTCCTGAGCTCCCTGCCGTACTTTTCCACGAAATGCGTGGCAAGCGCGACGATATCTTCTCTGCGCTCGCGCAGGGGTGGAAGGGTGATGGGCATCATGGAAATTCGATAAAACAGGTCCGTGCGGAACCGGTCGGCCTCCATCTCCTTTTGCAGATCGCGATTGGTGGCGGCGATGACGCGAACATCCACCGGAATTTCCACCGTCTCCCCTACACGCGTCAAGGTCTTCTGCTCAAGCACCCGGAGCAACCGCACTTGCACCTCCGGGGTTAGCTCGCCAATTTCGTCGAAGAAGATTGTCCCATCGTCGGCGGCCTCAAAGTACCCGGCACGGTTTTCCCGGGCGTCAGTGAACGCACCTTTTCGGTGGCCGAAGAGCGTGGATTCGATCAGTGACGGGGGGATGGCGCCGCCATTCACAACTACGAGCCGTTGTTTCTTACGAGGACCCTGGCTATGGATGGCGCGGGCCACAAGCTCCTTGCCGGTACCCGACTCACCCAGTAATAGGACAGGAGCATCGGTGGCCGTCACCTGCTTAACGACGGCCATCACCCGCTGCAACGACTCGCTGACTCCCACAATCTCCGAGGAAAACTCCTGGGTCGCGGTCTCGTGCCGCAGGTAGCGGCTCTCCCGCGCGATTTGCGACTCGTCCAACGCACGCCGCACTGCCGCGAGCAGTGAAGCGCGATCGACGGGCTTCTGCAACAGATCCAGCGCTCCTGCGCGCAACGCTCGCATGGCGCAACGTAGGTCGCCGTAGCCGGTGATGAAAATACCCCCGATGCCCGGGTATCGCTTCTGGGATTCGGCGAGTAGATCGGTGCCCGAGATTCCGCCCATGCGCTCGTCGAGCAACAGGAGATCGAAGAACTGCTCCTCTAACAGCTTCCGGGCTTCTTCCCCGGAAGTGGCGGGGGAAACCTCGTAGCCCTCATCCACGAGGATCTCCCGCACGATATTCACCGCGTCGATCTCATCGTCCACCACCAACAACCGGATCTTGCGCATAGATTCAGTTGCTCAGGCCTTCTTCATGCAGGGGCGTAAACCAAAATATAGCTTGAGAGCAAGGTCGGCGCAAGTATAGTAGTCCCACCAATCACGGCCTTTTAGATTCGCGGGAACGGGTTCGTTTCCGCCTTTACGCGGGTCCGCGCACCGGATGAGCAGGACTGGAACGTTTTTGCTCCTTGCGTATTGCTCTTCCCGGGTTACATATCGGCTCACGCCCTTGCCCCCATACTGCGAGATGTTGGCAATGACGAGTTTACTCGCTTCGATTTGACCCTGGATTTTCTGCCATATGTATTCAGTTCCCATCTCATCCAAACCGAGCTTGGGCTTAAGCTCCAGATGCTCCAGCGCTACTGCAATTCCCAAATTGAAGTGTTGACGCCCATCGTAATCATAGCGTGTCGCAATAAACACCTGGGCACCCGGCAAGAGGCCGGTAGCCGCTGTGTATACCGGATAGGCTGATTCCCCGTGAAAGGCACGGGTGATATGCCACGACAACTCCGCGCGGTCGGAATCGGGAACCAGGAAGTCATATGCGCCAGCCTCGATACAGTCGAGCGCCACAACGCCGGACCACTCGTACTGCGCGTACACTACGATTTTGCCCGAATCGGGCCGCTGGCGCTTGAGGGCCTTCACGACGTTGGGCAGCGAATCGTGCACCACGCACTGCGAGCATAGCAGCATAACCGCGCAGCCAGACCCCAAATGCTCATCAGTAACAAAGAGATTGGCGGCCTCCTCATGCGTCGCCTTTTCAATGAAGTCAAAACCGCTGCCTCTCGCCAGAGTAGCGACTTCCTCCCCAACCGGGCTGTCCTCTGGGCGTCCGATCACAATGGCAACGTCCGGGCGCGGCATAAGTCCTCACTTCGTCGGCAGGGTGATGACAAAACGTGCCCCTTCGCCGGGTTTGCTCTCCTCAACAATGGAACCGCCATGCATCGTCACGACTCGCCGAACGCTAAAGAGCCCCATTCCCGCCCGCTCCTGTTGCGTCCTGGTTGTGAACAACGGCTCAAAGAGCCGTTCGCGGTTCTCCGGGGCAATGCCGATGCCCGTATCCTGCACGATCACCAAGACTCTCTCCGGGTCCGGACACTTTACGGTGATTGTGATTCCGTCGCCTGTCGCCTGCATTGCCTCTCGTTTCCGCCGGTTTTCGATCGCGTCAATGGCATTTTGCAGAAGGCATTGGAACGAGTAGCGAAGCAGGTCTGAGTCCGCTTCGATTATGAGCCCCTCGGGCAGCCTGCCGAGAACTTTGAGTTCTATACGCTTTTCCCCCAGTTCGGACTCGAAGTCGTGGTGGCAAGCATCGAGGAGCGTGAACAGATCAAACCGTGTCCTGCGGATGCGGGTATCCCAAAAGATATCACGCAGGTCGTCGAGGACCTGAGCAATAGCCTTCACATTCCGCTCGATCGCCCGCAACCTCTCCATGATGCGCGCGGACACCGGCTCAGGAAGTTCCGAGTTCAGTTCTTTGGAAATTAAGGTCTCCACTTGAAGCTTGACCACCTGGAGCGGCGTCGAGATACGGTGACTCAGGTCATGCACCAAGGTGGCGGCTTGCCTCATGAGTGCAAGCGAGATGCCCGCCAAATCGGCGATGTACGAGAGCACATCGACCCAGTTGCCGTCGAAGGCCTCTTTCACGCGGCCTTCAATATCGATGACGCCGGCGATCTTGCCCCCCACTCCAGGTATGGGCGCGGCAAGGAGACAACGCGCACCCGGAGTAATGGGGTCCCACTCGCAAGCCCCCTCAGGTACGAACAGGGGGCGTTGCGATTCCCTAAGATGGCGCAAGAAGCGCTTGTTCACGTCGCAGGTCCTTGCTACGTCGGCGGGGTCGCCTCCCATGACCCGGCCCTCTGCGTCCAGCAGAATGATATACAGCCCTTCGGGCTGAATCGCTTCCGCGATGACGGAGCGAATTTGCTGCATCATCAGGTCCTGATCGAAGCTTCCGAGGATAGTATGGCGAAGGGAATGGGCTCGCTGCCAGGCAATCCCGGAGATGAGAATGCGCATCAGGTCTTCGGACTGAAATGGCTTTTGGAGGTACTGGTACGCCCCTTGGCGAATCATTTTTACCGCGCCCTCGATCTTCCCATAGGCGGTCAGGACAACGATGCAAAGGCGATCAAGTTGAGGGCGTTTCCTTATTTCGTTGAATACAGTTTCTCCGTCCATCCCCGGCATCCTTAGATCCAGCACAACGGCGTCAAAGGAATCGTCCAGCAGCTCCAGTGCTTCTTTTCCGTTCAACGCACTCGTTGCGTCCCAACCGCCGCGGCGGAAGTATGCCGTGACGTTGGCGGCGATATCGGGCTCGTCATCTACGATAAGTACCTTCAACATGTTAGCTTGCCTCCTGTTTCGGAAGGAGCAAGGTGATCGTTGTTCCTTCGCCGAGTTCGCTCTCAACCTCGATGCGTCCGCCGTGACGCTTCACGAGTCCGGCCGCGACGGACAATCCCAGGCCGGTACTACGCTTGGCTTGTTTTGTGGTAAAGAAGGGCTCCAGGCACCGTGCCTTTGTCGTCTTGTCCATTCCCACACCGGTGTCTTCGACCCGGACATTTACCCAATCGTCGGCGCTGGTAGTGATGAGCAGCCGCCCGCCATTGGGCATGGCCTCGATCGCGTTGCGGATAATTAGTGCGAGGCACTGTCGGAGTTGCACGGGGTTGCCGCGCACGACCGGGGAGGGCTCGACTAAATCAAAAGTGCATTGGATATTTGGATGCTCGTCCATGGTGTTTCGCTCAAGAGCCAGTGTGAGGGCTTTGTTCAAGTCGACGGGTTGGGCACTGCTCTCATGTTCTCCTGCAAATAGGTCCATATCGGTGCAAATCGAACTTAAACTACGGACCGCCCCGCGCATTCTTCGGGCATAAGTAGGGACCTCATCTATTCTGATCTTGGGATGTTCAACGTTATCGAGGGCGGTGGAAATTCGAAAGGCGACGTTTCGCAGATCGTGCAGAAAGCCCGACATCATCGCGCCCATGATGGCCAAAGGTTGGGTAAAGCGAAGAGCATCCTTGTGCTCTTCATAGAGACGCGCGTCTTCGATGGCAACAGCAGCATATCCTCCAAGGATTTCCAGGTATTGGATGATTGATTGGGGGAACGCAGACGGGACCGGTGAACTCAGGACGAGCACACCGATGCAGCGATGCTCGATATCGAACGGCGCCACCACCAATGATCTAATCTGCTCTATGCGTTGGCCGAAAGGAGTAGCGCTGTGTTCTTGCACAATCCTGGAATACTGAGGATGCGCCAGAAAATCGGGAATTGAATGCGCCCTGCCGGGTTGAACGTACTGACCTAGCCTGCCTTCGGGGATTTCGATTTGTTGCGGGAAAACGGACAGCGCATCCGAACCGGAAACCGCGTTGTGAGCTGCCACCGGGCGCCACACATTCGTCCCCTGGTCACGGATCCAGATGCTGCCGGTGTTGACACCTGCCGCATCAATTGCAGTAGCCAGGATCTTATTGAATAGTTCGCTGGAGTTGTAAATGCGTGAAAAGTCCAGGAACAGGTCGCGGAGCTGGGACAGGTACTTGATCTTGGCCTTCAGGTCACCTTCAATCTCCCGGTGCATGAGGGCAGCCCGGACCGCTAGCGCGCCGCGGGATGCGAGACCCGTCATCAAACCCGTCTCCGCCGCCGTGAAAGTGTGCTGTTTAGCCCAGCACATGCTAATCGTTCCCACAAGTTCGCCCTGAGCGATTAGCGGAAAGCAGGCGGCCGAGGAGACCTTTTCGAGGAATTCGCGCTGGCGTGGCCCCCCGCCTGCCCCGACTGCGGCGAGCACCTCTTGATTAGCGCTGAGATCGGTCACGCAGAGCTCCCCTCCCCGTTGTGCGACGAGGCCGGATACTCCTTCTCCGAGCCCTCGGATTTTGGGGAAAAGGTCTTGGTCGGGTCCATTCGCCGCCACCAGACGGAGATTACGGGCCAATGGGTCGAAGACGCGGATGATGGCGAAATCATAACCGATCACCCGGAGTCCCTGCTCGATGACGATGCGGCAGGCCGCCTCCAGATCCAAGGTCTCTGCCAGTTGCTTACTCAGCTCGACGATATCGCCCAATCTCCAAACGTCGCTGATGGAAAGCGCAAGTCGTTTTGCCACTTGTTCAAGGAGAATCTCGTCCTCAACCTCAAAATCTGCCCCGCTCTCTTTGCTCGCCAAGCGGAGGACGCCAATCACTTTATCGCGCACAATGAGCGGTGCGCCCAGAAAGCCGAAAGGATTCGGTCTATCAATACCCGCGGTTACTTCCGGCCAGAGATTCCCCCAGTGAAGATCATCTCCAAATTGAGCGAGTTCGTCCGTGTCACGTGAATTACGAATACGAAGTGTTTTCGCGTACTTCGCCACCCACCCCGTCAGGCCCTCCCCAATCTTGTACGTGGGCACTTCTCCCAATTCTTGCTTGACCCCAGTGGTCGCCGCAAGGGTCATAGATTTACTTCCCGGGCGTAGGAGAAAGATGGAGCATCCCAGGACCCCGAATAGGCGCTTCAGGTGCCCAATGGCGCCTTCGCATTTAGAGTGTTCGTCACCCTCAGCCATCATGAAGTGGTCGAATTCATCGCGCCACTTCATCTCAAAAAGGGCGAAATGAGAAAGCACATTCGAAGCCTCCACCCCCAGATGACGCAACGACGAGCAGAGGTCCGGCTGGAAAGCGGCTACATACGTGGCATCCAGACTCAGCACCGCCACCACTTCCAGGCTCAGAAAGATCGGGATCGAAACGTGTGACCGCACGTCCTCCCAGAGGGGCACGTAATCCTTCGCCTGGTTTACGTCGGGGATCACATAGAGTTCGCGTGTCCGGACGGCATGCGCACAAGCGCTTGGGTTGGCATCTTTGTACACGCGTTGAAGAATCGGGTCCGTCCAGCCATCCCCAGCCGTTACAAAGAAGACCGATCGTAGCTTCTTCCGGTCGTAAAGCCGCACATTTCCACGCTTGGCGGGGCTGATCCGCATGGCTTCGTCCAGCAGGGCCTGGAAGAGTTCGTGCCGTGCGGCGGCTAGTTCGACACCGTTTTTTATCTCGCGGCTCGTCAGGGCAAGGATCGTGTCCGACCACGTCGATGAAGTCTGTGAGCCGACGGACTCAACCACCCTATCAGGCATCATTTCCCCTTGACGATTCTTCGTCATCTATGTTCACCTCTCTCCGCCGTGAGCCGCTTGCCTGCACGCCGCAGCGCGCGGATGACGGGAGGGGACCGTGCAACGAGACTTAAGAGAGAGCTTGACCGGAATCGGGTTTTCGTTCGTTTGAGCATTTCGTCCTCCACAGCCGACGAAGATGCAAGTGGTTGGCCAATGCGGGGAAAAGCATAAAACAGTGGCCAATTGATTGGATCCAAAAGTCTTACACGAAGCCGGAGGAGCAAGCTTGCCAAGGTCATTCCTATAAACTGTTGGGAAAACCCAACACCTACTGTTGGAACTTGGAGACAGGTTTTCTATTTGGGCATGGTCTGGAATGAGCAGTGGCAAATGCGAATCAGACAATGGTTTCTGTGGGCTACTTGCAAAACCCTCCAAGGACGAACTTGGTTGAGGTTTTTGGATCCGAACAATACAATTCTACAACGGCTGAACAACTAACATAATTCAAAGGCGGGGTGTCTTCCAAAATTCTTTGCAAGAGTAATCTCGCCTCTGGGCTTGAACGTAAACGCACTTGGACATTCCGCCATACACAGGGTGTAAAAAGCATCGCTGCAGTACACCCTGCCCGGGTGGATGACGGGTTCAAGTCGAGCGGCTTGGTTTATATGCGAGCCTAGGTAATTCTCACGTTTCAAGATCGGGTCTTGATACGCAAAGACAGGGCCGGCGTGCAGCGCGATCCGAACCGAGAAGCCAGAAGGAAGGCCCAAATATCGGAACCTTCTGTTGGTAATGTATTGTCCAAGTTCACGAGCAAAAGTAGCAGCAGATACCACACTCTTAAACACAACAAAAAGGCCGTCTCCCCATGAATTCCGAACAAGAATATCCTCCCTGTGGTGCGCAATCAGTTGACCCACGGGCTTCAAGAATTCACGAATGAAATTCTGGAGTTGGAGGTCGCTCAACCGGGAGAATTTCACCGCGTCGGCGAAAAGGACTGCCACAATATGCTGCTTTAACTCCTTCGGCTTGGGAATTGCAGCCAATGTTGTCGAGGCAAACGGCAATCCTTCATTACGTTCGATTCGCGCTTGAAAAACGGGAAGTACTTTGTGAGGAATCTTATTCTTCCGGCAGTACTCCAGCATGCTCGCCGTTCCGCCGATGGCTTTGCCGGGACGACCATTCCAGAGAGAAATGAGTTGGATATCCGCACTGTGCGTGTGCGCCACTCTCATGCCATAGCCCACCATATAGCGGTTGCAAAATTCGCTGACCACCGCATTGTCATTGGGACATTCGGCGTTCAGGATTATTTCCTTCAAGATTCCTTCACGAATGCGATTAAATCGGGCGCTCCAATTTTTTCCTTGGAAGCCTTCCAAGCACGTTTTGCGAAAATCAGAAACATGGTAGGGCAATACCAAATATCTCCTTCCGCCGAGGCGCTTCACCTCCTCCTGAAAAATGATGTCGACGCCACAGGCCCCTGAACTGATCAAAATAGGCCGGGAGTATTTCTCAACTTCATTTCTTACAGCTTTAACAACTGTGTCATGGAGTTCTGCTGGAAATCGGGGTTGTTCATTAGAGTTGTGATGGAGAGCATCCATCATGAGCCCGGAGCCGATGATAACGGTTGGCTTGCTCATTTGCAGTTCCAGCGATTATGGAGCAGCATCGAGAAATGATTCAACCGGAATTAGCCTTCTGGCCGTCGCCGCTGGAAAGTATACTTTCGTTTGCGTCCAACAGAACACATTTCTTCCTTAAATGGGCAGCATCGGTCCCGAACTGCACGTCCTGGAGCCCTACGGCCCCATTCTCGCCACCTCTGGAAACTGGTTTTCCAAACACTGCGCTTTCCGGAGTCTCTCCTGGGATCGATTTCTGAGTTGCCTATCCACAACAGGCAACTCTAGGACATTCTGTTGTTAGCATGGTTGAATACACCGACTCCTTGAGGCTGACTGTTTTCCGGGTCGGTGTTGAGGCCAGCCACATGCATGTAATGTCAGCAATCCAGACATGTGCTTGGAATCATAAACGCCCCAGGTGGCGCAATGGCTTCCTCGAACGGGGTTCGAGGAAGTGGGTCGAGGATATTAACCGGTCCTGGTGAGAATCTTAATGCGTGGAAGTCGCGCCGCAGGTAATCAGCCTTCAGGAATTCGGCCCCCCGGCTGATCTTCGGCCAGGGTGCGGGCGACTTCGAGAAAGCCCTGTGCGGCGGCGGACAGGGAGGCGTGGCGGCGGTAGGTCAGCCGGAGTTTGCGCTGGATGCGCAAATCGCTCACGGGCACGGCGATGAATTCTTGCCGCGCCAACTCTTCCTGGACGCACATGCGCGGAACGAAAGCGACGCCCATCCCCATGCCGACAAATTTTTTGATGGTCTCGACGGTGGGCAGCTCGGCGGTGATCTGGAGCGGCGTATGATGGCGGGCGAAGGCTTCGATGACGCGCTGCCGGTAGGGTGAAGAAATGTTATGCGCGATAAACTGCTCCCGCCCGAGTTCACGAATGCTGACGCCGGTGGAGTGCGCCAGCGGATGGCCGCGTGGCACAATCAGGCAGAGTTCGTCCACGCTCACCACCGCCGATTCCAGGTCCGGGTTCTGCGGGTTATAAGAAAGGACGCCCAGGTCGATTTCATAGCGGAGCAAGGCGCTGGGAATCTCGCGCGAAAGGCTGCGCTTCACCGCCACCTGCACGCGCGGATGGCGCTGGCGAAATCGCTTGAGTACGGGAAGCAGATAGAGCGCCGTGCTCTCGTTGGCGCCGATGGTCACCTTGCCGCTCTCCAGCGCGCGAAGTTCCGCCAGCGCCGAGCGCGCTTCCTCCCGCAGGTTCAGAACCTTCTTGGCATAGTCGTAAAAGAGGCGGCCGGAGGCGGTCAGCACGCCACTCTTGCTCGAGCGGTCAAGGAGCGTTTCACCGGCCCACTCCTCCAGGCGATGGATGGCTTGACTGACGGCCGGCTGCGTGCGCAACATGCGGAGGGCGGCGCGCGAAAAACTCTTTTCCTCTACCACGGCGACGAAGGCTTCAAGCTGGGTGATCTCCATGAGTCAGCTCCTATAAGTCGTGCTTATGATATCAGAACAATTATAAACTTGACGCAGCCATCCGGCCGGTCGGACAATCAGGGGCGAGTGGAGGGCTCCAGGTGGTCGGGAATGTTTGGTTAATATTGGGGATTTGTGGTTTATCCACAATGGCCTTACCATCACCCCCTGCCTTCAGGAGGTAAAATGCCGGAAAAAGTTTTCATCTTTGATACCACCCTGCGCGACGGCGAGCAATCTCCCGGCTGCAGCATGAACCTGCCGGAGAAAGTCGAGATGGCGCGCCAGCTCGATCGCCTGGGCGTCGACATTCTGGAAGCAGGATTCCCCATTGCGTCGCAGGGCGACTTTGAAGCCGTGAAGGCCATTGCGGGGGAAATCCGGGGGCCCATCGTCGCCGCGTTGGCGCGGGCCAACCAGCTTGACATCGACCGCGCCTGGGAAGCGTTGAAAGACGCCGCGCGGCCGCGCATCCACACCTTTCTTGCCACCTCCGACATTCATCTTCAATACAAGCTGCACAAGACGCGCGAGGAAATCCTGAAGATGATCAGTTGGTCGGTGGGGCACGCCAAGTCAAAGTGCCAGGACGTGGAGTTTTCTCCCGAGGACGCGGGCCGCACCGACCGCAGCTACCTGATCGAGTGCTGCCACGCGGCCGTCGAGGCCGGCGCCACCGTGCTGAACCTGCCCGACACGGTGGGCTATTGCCTGGAGCCGGAGTACGAACAGATGTTCCGCGACGTGCAGACGCGCGTGCCGGGCATGGACCACGTCATCCTGAGCACGCATACGCACGACGACTTGGGCATGGCGGTGGCCAATACGCTGGCGGGAATCCGCGGCGGCGCGCGCCAGGTGGAATGCACCATTAATGGCATCGGCGAGCGGGCGGGCAACGCGGCGCTGGAAGAAGTGGTCATGACCATCCGCGTGCGGCGCGACGCGCTGCCCGTCTTCACGGAAATCCACAGCGAGGAGCTCTACGCTTCCAGCCTGCTGCTGACCCCGCACGAAGCGGGCATCCACCAGGATGGCGTGCTCAAGAAGGCCATCACTTACGAGATTATTACCCCGCAGACGGTGGGCATGCCGTCGAACTCCATCGTGCTGGGAAAACACTCCGGCCGGCACGCGCTGGCCAAGCGCTATGAGGAGCTGGGATATCACTTGACGAAGCCCGAAATCGAACGCGCTTATGCGCTCTTCAGCCAACTGGCGGATCGCAAGAAAAACATTTACGACGAAGATCTGCTGGCCATCGTGAATGAGGGATTCCAGCATATCCCCGAAATGTTTTCCCTTAAACTTTTCCAAAGCGTTTCTTCCAACGAAGGACGCTCCACGGCGACCGTGGAGCTCGAAAAGGACGGCGAGACATTTCATGATTCGGCCACCGGGGAAGGGCCGTGCGATGCCGCCTTCCGCGCGATCGACCGCATTACCGGGATGGCGGGAACAATTTCCGACTTCTCCGTGCACACCGTGGGCCCGGGCACGGACGGCGTGGCGGAAGTCTGCATCCGCGCGCGCTTCGAAGGGCGCGAGTTCGCGGGAAAGTGTACCAGCCACAGTGTTGTCGAGGCTGCCGCGCGCTCCTACTTGCAGGCCGCGAACAAGGCCGCGTATGAAATGAAACGCTTGGAGGACACCACGGCGATGGGCTCGGGTTCCATCCACAAGAACGAAGCTGTAGACAGGCTCTTCCCAGGGGGTTACTGAGGTTGTAGTTCCCCCGCTTGTTTTCCGCTCGCGAAGTTTTCTCCTTCTGTGGCCTGCCCCAATGCTGTCCACTTAAGCTTTGTCAAGGAGACTGTTCCGTGTTCGACTCTGGAACTCCCTCACCCCCGGCCCCCATAGGCGCTAGAATAATGGTTAGCGGTGCCCGACAGCCCGCGAAGCGGGCGTTGTCATTTCACTGCTGTCCAAAATAATCGGTTCTCCATCGTCGACCCCTTGCAAGGAAAGGGTTTAGGACAGGGAAGATCGGTAAATGAGAAGGAGGTTTCGGTTTTCATAAGTCGGGTTGCCTGTCCA
>JBEKAD010000113.1:0-10919 GCA_050018435.1 Terriglobia bacterium | reverse complement strand
GGGGGGTCAAACGCCTGAGGAAGCTTCGCACCAATGCCGCCGAATGACTGCGCGAGTTGCCTGTCAAGCAATTCAAAAATGTTACTTTCGTTAGATCGTCCTGCAATTTAAGAATGTTACTCGTTGTGGTTACCTTTTCCTTTCATGGGGAGTTGTGAAGCCGTCGCCGCCGTGCTGTGGAAATGTGGGAATCCGGCGTCTTGTGCCGGATTTCCAAGCGCGGTGGGAAGGGTGGGAAACTCGGTTTTTGAGTTTTCCACGCTTTCCACGGCGCGGCATTTCCACAGCCCCCGGCCGGGCGCATTATCCTCCCCCGCGAACTCCGGCCCGTGCTGGCTGGGTGCGGGGCGCAGACCCACGTCTCGTGCGCCGGCTTTCGCGGGGCCGGCGCGTCGTCTTCCCCGCTGCCGTGCGCGCGCGATCTGTCGGCCTCGCCGCTCCCGACGACGCCTCGTGCGGCGGCGGAGCGTGCGTGGGGGCCTCCGTGCTAAGACGGAAGATCCTTTCCCGTTTCGCCTGGATGGTAGCGGAGAGCACAAACGGATCCAGCGTTTGGCGCTGAGGACGGAGTTCTGCGACGCGCTCGGGATCGACCCCTGGCGTAGCCTCTACACGCTGAAAGGGGGTCGGAGCTGCATGGTAACGCCGCCGCAGGCGCGCGCCGATCCGCTCTTTCTTCGCCAGTTTCACTGAGGGCAGATAGAGGTTCTGAAACAACCGCAGTTCCTGCCCATACAGATCATCGATGGCCGCGCGCGCCGCCTCGGTGTCGTACCGGACGTAGCCGAGAATCCGCCGCACGTGCGTCCAGTTCTTCTGCTCGATGGGCGCGTTGTCGTCTTTCTTGTACGGCCGCCCGCGGGTGAATTGAATGGCGCGCCCCTGGGTATAGCGGTAGAGATGGTCATGGATGAATTCCGCTCCGTTGTCGGAATCAATCCCCCGCAAGGGAAAGGGCAAGGCCACGCGGATCGCTTCCAAGGCCTGCCGCACCGCCTCCTGGCTCTTGCCCAGCACCGCCCGCGTCTCCGTCCAGCCCGTGTGGATGTCCGTCAAATTCAGCGAGGAGCCGTACTCGCCCGCCGCCGAGTTGCCCGAGTGCGATACCAGATCAATCTCCGTGAAGCCCGGTACTTGCACATCCCCGTGATCGGTCTTGAGCGGGATGGGATGCTTCCATAAGGTGCCCGGCTTGGTGCGGCCGTAGAGCCGACGTCGTAACTTCCGCTTCTCCCCACGCAGCCGGTAGTCGATGCTGCGCGCGCTGATCTGCAGCAGTTGCCGCTCGATCTCCAGGGTCAGCCGGAAGCGGCGGCGAATCCACGGCAGCCATTCCGGCAACAGCGCTTTCAGCCGCACCGACCAGGGGTAGTCGGCCGCTTCCCAGACCACCTTCAAAACCGAGAGCAGGCGCGGCCCGTAAGTCATGCCCCGACCGCGCCGCCGTCTCGGCGGCGGCTGAGCCGAGGGCGCCGGACCGTTGAGCAGGCGTATCGCATGCTTGCGGTGATAACCACAGTTGGCACAAAACTCGTCCAGGATGCGCCGCTTCTCCGGCCCCCTCGCTCCCTGGTACCGACCAAAAATCCTCTTCCAATAATCTCTTCTTGATGCCCGACTCATAGCGTTACCCGTATCCATCATGGGTAACATTTTAAAATTGCGCGACGATACTCCTCGGGTAACATTTTAGCTTGCGCGATACGAGTTGTTGAACCCCTTGCCGGCAAGCGGTATACTCTATTGCCGCGCAGCGATTTAGGGCCAATGCTGCGCCTGAACCACTCGAGGAAACGATCATGAGAGCGATGCTTTTCGCCATGCTTCTGATTTTCGTCGCTGCACTCGCTGCAGCGGCGCAGGCGCCAGGAACGGTAAAGACGAACGCGATAGACGGGCTGAAGTACGTCTGGATTCCCCCTGGAACGTTTATGATGGGCTGCTCGCCGGGCGACAGCAAGTGCGACGATAACGAGAAACCAGCGCACCGAGTGACCATCAGCAAGGGTTTTTGGATGGGGCAGACGTTGGTTACGGTAGCCGCCTACAAACGCTTCGCCGGGACGGCAGGATGGAAAATGCCGAACTTAAAGGGCGATGGGGCGAATGACAACATGCCGATCGTGCATGTGATCAGGGATGACGCACACGACTACTGCACGTGGGCGGGAGGGCGGCTGCCCAGCGAAGCCGAATGGGAGTATGCGGCGCGAGGGGGAAGCACTGAGGCGCGCTATGGTAACCTCGACGAAATCGCTTGGTATCACAAGAACAGTCAGCGCCACGTGCATGAGGTGGCGCAAAAGCGCCCCAACGGATTCGGCTTGTACGACGTCCTGGGGAATGTGTGGGAATGGGTGAATGACTGGTACGATGACAGATATTACCGGAACAGCCCGTCTCAAGACCCCGCAGGGCCGACAAGCGGGCACCGGGGCCTTCTGCGTGGCGGGGCCTGGTTCAACTATCCCAGTTACGTTCGCGTTTCGTACCGCAGCAGGTTCCTTCTAGGCGGCGGGGTCAACAGCGGCGGCCTTCGTTGTGCGCGGGACGTGGACATTCCTTGACTCTTTTTCCTTTTCCCTTGACCGATAGGGGGTGCCGGGGGCGCTAGCCCGGAATTCTCGCCATGGGTCCGGAAGGGCGGGACGAACAAAGGGCAGGATCCGCAGTATCGGCGGTGGTAAAGAGGTTGAGGGAAAACTCGCAGGCGCTGTCATTCTGAGCCCGCATTTTGGGCGAAAAACCCCCGAAGTTTACCCTGACAAGTTGTGGAACCTCTTACCCGAAAGCGGTATACTCCTTCGCGGCGCTCGGCGCGAACCTCCTGCCGGCGCTCGCAGGTCCAGGTTTGGCTGGCTCCCTCTGCGGGCCAGCGCTTTCAATTTCAACGTTTGCTTAAGACGCAATGCTTCTTTCCCGCTTGATCGTTCGCCTCTGCCTTTGGTTGCTGGCCCACACATTCTATCGAGTGGAAGTGCGCGGTGGGGAGAACCTGCCGAAGAGCGGCCCGGCGCTGCTCGTTTGCAACCACATCTCGTTTATCGATCCCTTCCTGCTGGGCGCGGGCGTGGGCCGCTCCATTTGTTTCCTGATGCCGCGGCGTTTTTATGAGGCACGCGCCATTCACTGGCTGGCAAAGCGGATGGGGGCGATTCCCGTTTCCGCCACGGACCCGCCGCTGGAAATGGTGCGGGCGGATCAGGCGGCGCAAGATCGCCTGCGCGCCGGCGAACTGGTTTGCCTGTTTGCGGAATGCGCGCTGATGCGGGGCGGTGATTTGCCGCGTTTCGCGCCCACCCTGGAGGCCCTCACGCGCGGGCTCAGCGTGCCAGTGATTCCCGTGCACATCGACCGCGAGTGGGGATACTTTTTCGGTTTCGAACAGGGACGATTCTTCTTCAAGTGGCCGCGCCGCATCCCCTATCGAGTCACGGTGAATTTCAGCGCAGCGCTTCCGGCGGGCGCCAGCGCCTTCCAGGTGCGGCAGGTTCTGGCGTTGCGGGCGGCGGAGACCGCCATGGGGCGCGACGCGGTGCAACAAACGTTGCCGGCGGCGTTCCTGGATTGCGCGCGGCGCAACTGGGGTCGCTTCGCCATGGCGGATTCAACCGGGCGCGAGCTCACTTTCGGGAAGGCGCTGATTGGCGCGCTGCTTTTCCGGCGCTTTGTGGTGGAGCGCTGCCCCGGGGAGAAGATGGTGGGCGTGCTCCTGCCACCCTCGGCGCCGACGGCGGTGGTGAATCTCGGCATCACCCTGGCCGGTCGGGTGGCCGTGAACCTGAATTACACCGCGCCCGTGCAGGCCATGAACGCGGCCATTGAGCGCTGCGGAATCAAAACCATTTTCACTTCGGAAAAACTGCTGGAACGTTTCGCCATCCCCAAACGGTCCGGCATGATCCTGATGGAAGAGGCGGCGCAGACCTTTTCCAAAGTTGACAAGCTGGTGTGGGCGGCCATCGCTCGCCTGGTGCCCGCCGCGCTTCTGCGCCGCGCCTTGATTCCGCGTGAAGTGACACTGGATTCCCTCGCCACCGTGGTCTTCTCCAGCGGCTCGACGGGGACGCCCAAGGGCGTGATGCTGACCCATCGCAACATCATCTCCAACGTGGAAGGTATGCTTCAGGCCATCGACGTGGACCGGAACGATTGCCTCCTGGGGGTTCTGCCCTTCTTCCACTCGTTTGGCTTCACGGTGGGATTGTGGCTGCCTGCCGTTGCCGGCTTCGGCGTGGTTTTTCACACCAACCCGCTGGAGGCGCGCACGATTGGCGAACTCTGCCGGAAGTACCGCGTCACGTTGATTATCGGCACGCCAACTTTTGTGTGGGAATACGTCCGGCGCTGCGAGCGGGATGACCTGGCCTCCGTGCGCGTGGCCATTGTGGGCGCGGAAAAAATGCGGTTGGAACTCGCCGACGCTTTCTGGGAGAAATTCCACCTCGATCTCGCACAGGGCTACGGCTGCACGGAAACTTCGCCGGTGGTGTCCGTGGAGACTGCCGGGCGCAAGATGCAAAGTCAGATGGGCAGTGTGGAGCGCGGAAGCGTGGGCCGGCCGATTCCCGGGACGGCGGTGCGCGTGGTGAATCCCGAAACGTTTGAGACCCTGGGGCCGGGCCAGGAGGGGATGCTGCTGGTGAAGGGGCCGGGCGTGATGGCGGGTTACCTCGACGAGCCGGAAAAGACGCGCCAAGCCATCTGGGAAGACGGCTGGTATATTACCGGCGACGTGGCGCATCTTGACGAAGACGGCTTCATCACCATTACCGACCGGCTTTCGCGCTTTTCGAAAGTTGCCGGCGAAATGGTCTCCCATGTCCACCTGGAGGAGGCGCTGCATCAAGCGCTGGGCAGCCTGGAGCAGCGGCTGGTGGTGACGTCCGTCTCCGACCATCAGAAGGGTGAGCGCTTCGTGGTGCTGCACCTCGATTTGGGATTGGCAGTGGACGAATTACTGAAGCGCGTGCGCGATTGCGGCTTGCCCCCCTTGTGGGTGCCACGCCGCGAACACTTTTACCAGGTCGAGTCGCTCCCCCTGATGGGGAGCGGGAAATTGGACCTGAAATTGGTGAAGCAAACCGCGCAGAAACTTACCGCCAGAGTGACGGCGGCGTAAGAGGATCCGCTCTCGTCAGACAACTCCGAGCCAACCGGGGTTGTGATAGGTGCCATCGAACATGGTGGAAGTCTTGAAGGGTTCGAATTGGCCATCGCGGCCGGCCGCCGCGGTGCGGGCGTGGAGCGAGTCGAGTTCCTTCTGACTGAGCGGGCGAAAGGTGCGCGCCGCCTGCAATCCCTGCTCCAGCCGCTCGAGTGATTCGCAACCGTTGATGACCACCGAGGTCGGCAAATTCATGGCGTAATGCAGGCACTCCATGGGCGTCACTGTATTGCTCTTCAGGACCTGGCCATCGCCCATCGACTTCATCCCCAAAACGCCGATGCCGTGCTCCACCAGCACCGGCACCACTTGCTTGGCGAAGCTCTTAAAGTGCATGTCCATTACGTTGAGCGGCATCTGCACGGCGTCAAATGTGAAGCTGTGCTGGAATCCGGTGTCGAGCATCTTCAGATGGATGTCGGGGTCCTTGTGGCCGGTAAAACCGATGTAGCGAATCTTGCCGGCTTTCTTGGCGGCCAGCGCGGCTTCGATGCTGCCGCCGGGGCCGAAGATGCGGTCGGGGTCGCCGGGGCGAATGACTTCGTGAAATTGCAGCAGATCGATAGTGTCGGTTTGCAAGCGGCGGAGTGATTCCTCAATTTGCCGGGCGGCGACGTCTTTCACCTGGCCATCGATCTTGGTCATCAGGAAAACTTTCTTGCGGTAACCGTCGCGGAGCGCCTTGCCCATGCGGATTTCGCTGGCGCCGCCGTGGTAGTCCCAGCAGTTGTCCATATAATTCACGCCATTGTCGATGGCGGTGCGGACAATGCGGATGCTTTCCTGCTCGTCGTCCTGGCCACCGATGTGATAGCCCCCCAGGCCCAGCAGGGAAACTTTTTCGCCGCTGCGGCCAAGGGTGCGATAAGGCATTTCACCATGGGCCGCAGATGCGGGCAGGGCAGGCAGGGCGTTTCCAGAAGCGGCGGCGCTGGCGCCCGCCACGCCCAGGGTCACCTTCTCCAGAAATTCGCGGCGATTCTGCTTCGAATAGCTCATCGGAGTGCCTGCCCTTCAAAATTGATTTTTGGCCGATCAGAACCCTGTCTCGTCAGAACCAAAGATTTATCATAGCACGAGGAATAGAGGGGAAGGGATTGACATTATCCCGAATGGATGTCATCCTCCTCCCCATACGACCTGACCTCTTGCCAATTTAGGTGGCCTTAACTTGATCGGCGGGTTCAGTCTGATTCAGTCTGAGATGGAAAAGTCTAAGGAGGCTTCATGAGGCTAATTCTGCGCACGGCGATGGTGGGTCTTGTTGCGGTCATGATGGTTTCATTGGCGTCCGGGCAGACGGACGTTGCCGGATCGAAGGATTACCCCGGAATCTCCCGGATGCCGAATACCTACATCAGGGATTACAAGTATTCGGATTTCGATTCCTTCTCTTTCACCGTGACGGAAAACAACAGGGAAAAGCAGCAGGCGGTCGAGGGAAAGCTGTACTATATCGGCTACAAGATCAAGGAAGGCACTGCCAGGGGCAGTGCCCTGCAAACCATTCGCAACTATCAGAATGCGGCCCGTTCGGCAGGCGGCCAGATACTCTACGAATACACCGCCGGCATCAATCGCCGAACCACTCTTCGTCTCCGCAAAGGCTCTGCTGAAGTCTGGATCTACATCAATGCGTATGAGTTCGATTACGAGCTGACCATCGTTGAAAAGCAGTTGATGGAGCAGCAGGTCACCGTGGACGCGGCGGCGATGGCCACCAGCATTGCCGACTCCGGCAGTGTCGCCATCTACGGCATCTATTTTGACACCGGCAAGTCGGAGATCAAGCCCGAATCCGAGCCGGCGCTCGTCGAGATCGCCAAGCTGCTTACACAGGACCCGGCGCTGAAGGTTCTCATCGTCGGGCACACCGACATGGTGGCCGGCCTGGCCTCGAACATGAAGCTGTCGCAGGCGCGCGCCCAGGCCGTGGTGAGCGCGCTTACGGCCAAGCATGGAATCGCCGCCGCGCGGATGACGCCGATGGGCGTGGGCCCCTGCGCGCCGGTCGCCTCCAATAAGACCGAAGACGGCCGCGCGAAGAATCGCCGCGTCGAGTTGGTCGAAATCGCGACCCAGTAGCGCGTGCCGGACAAGTGGCGCCGTGTTCGGTGCGCGGCACCCGCGCCCCCGTCCCGAGTGAGCCGCGAACAGCAGGGGAGCAGATCTGTCTCGCGGGCTCGCGCAGACCCGTGTTCTTGTGCGATCTGCTGAATGGGTACGCTTTCCTGGAACAGGGTTCCGTCAAAGTCGCGGGCGTCGCATACCTCCAGGGCCATGTATGCATCACCCGCGAAGAGATCCCTCACCCGTCCCGACATGCCGGGATACCCTCTCCCCAAGGGAGAGGGATGGAAATCAAAATAGGAGCGCTCTCCCAGGGGAGAGGGTGCCCGACGGAGGAGGGCAGGTGAGGGGTCTTTCTCAACCCCATTGGACTTTGACGGAATCCTGCTTCCGGGAATGCTGCGCCCCAGGCTGCCCCCTTACCTTCCAGCCGGGGATATGGAACGTCGCCCCGCAGCGCGACCGTGTTCGCCAATCCCCATTTTTAGAGTTGCGCAACCATATCCCGCCTGCATAAGATGAGAGGCTTTTTGATTTGATTTCAGAGGAGGCCGTAATGCGTCTTTTTCGCGGATTGGCATTGCTCGTAGTTCTATCCATCGGGCCCTCGGTGTGGGCCGCTGAAATCGCCCGGTGGGAGGCAGGTAAGGGAGGCCAAGCTGGAGGAGTAACTCTGGTCAACGCCGCCGGCAGCAAATGGACCCTTACGCAACAGCACAAGTTCGAAGTTGCGGCCATTGAACCCACCCATGATTATTACCGCCGCGCAGAGTTCATCGCGAAAATCAGCAAACCGACGGGTTTTCCGGTTTGGCTGGTTTTGGAGTACCTCGATGAGGGATACGGATTGATTTCCGTGGGCCCGGCCGGGAGGCGGGGTTTGCGCTACATACCCTGGACGCATCAGTGGGGCGTGGCGAGGCTCAACACGGGCCGGCTTCGGCGCGCTACTTTCCGTATCGATGGGCCTCCTCGCCATTCCTCGGGCAGCCCTGATTCCGAAGGGACCCTCGACTTCCATATCAACGGGGTTGAGTATCTGCACGCGATCTTTCTGGAAGATTCCGCGCCTGCCATTGAACCCGTCCCGGATGTCAAACCGGCGATCCAGTTTCAGGACGCATTTCAGCGTGACATCAACATCGGCGCAGATTCTCCTCTGGGCGAAGAGGCGGAGGCTCTGGCATCGATCCGCAACATGGCTCCCCTGGTTCGCGCCCTGGGATTTAACGGTGTTGAGAGCTACGTGCAGTGGAACTACGTCGAGCACGAGCGCGGCGTCTATGACTGGAGCCACTACGATGCGATCGTCAACGAAATTCAGAAATATGGCCTGAAGTGGTTTCCACTACTGATTGTGGGATCCGCTTACTCCCTGCCAGAGTGGTTCCACGATTCAAAAGAAAACGTGCCGTTTGAGTGTTTGGAGCACCACTTGACGATCGACGTGCAATCGACTTTCTGCCACTTCCAGGACAGTCACGTTCAGCAATTCCTCAGCGAATTCGGGAAACATTACGGGGAGAGCAAGGCGCTGCTGGGTTTGCGACTGGGCCCCAGCGGAAATTACGGCGAAGCCCAATATCCGGCCACGGGGAATCTGGGATATCGCAAGGGGGCGGTCCATACGCACATCGGGTATTGGGCTGCTGACCCTTACGCCAGTCCCGCGTTCCAGAAATGGCTGGAAGCGAAGTACCACACCATTGATCAGCTCAACCGGGCTTGGGACGATCATTTCACTTCGTTCAGCCAAATCCAAACCTTCCTTCCCACCAGCACCCCGGTGCCGAGAAAGCAGCTTGATTTCGTCAACTGGTACATGGGGGCGATGAGCGACTGGTGCGGGCAGTGGGCGCAATGGGCGAGGGCCGACATGCCCAACGCCTCCATTTATCAATCCTCGGGGGGGTGGGGCCCGACGCAAATTGGCACCGACTACACCGCGCACGCAAAAACCATGGCGCAGCTTCACGGCGGAATCCGCTTGACCAATGAGAGTGACAACTACGCGCTGAATTTTGCCATCACCCGCATGGCGTCGTCCGCGGCCCGATTCTATGGCGCGCAGCTCGGGTACGAGCCGGGGGGCTTTGCCAGCATGCGCGGGGTTGTAGCGCGAATCTACAACGTTATTACCAACGGAGGCGATCACCTCTTTTATTACTCGGGCAATCTCTTTGGCAATGACCAGGGAACGGATGCCTGGCGCCAGTATGCTCCGCTGATTAACCAGCGCGCCAAGCCGGAAATTGACGTGGCAGCTTTCTACCCGGATACGTCGATTGCCCTCAACGACGAAGTGATTCGCTACTTGTTCGGATCAAACTACTTGACGCGAGTGGAAGCAATGCGCTCCATCACGGATTTCGATTACGCCAGCGAGCAGATGATTCTGGATGGGGCTTTGGATCGTTACAAGGTGCTCCTCTGTATGTGGGGGGCTTACACGGAGAAGCCGGTGCTGGAGCGGATTGACGCTTGGGTGAAGGCGGGGGGAACGATTATCTGGATTTCGCGTCCGCGCGGGCTACCGCAGACCCCCGAAGGCGATGCCTCCCTGGCGCAGAGCTGGCAAAGGGGGGAAGTGGGGAAAGGACAGGCGATCTTCTACAATGGCGACCCCGAGCCTCCCGATGATTACGTGGAGTTTGTGCACAAGCAGCTTTTGGGGTTGAAGCAACTGCGGCCTGAGATTCGCACGGCGCTCCAGATCGACAAACCGCGAAACGTGTATTGGAGCGTGCTCGAGGGCGGCAAGCTGGCCCTGTTGAATTTCACCGACCACGAGGCAAGTATCCGTCTCTCCGGAGGGAAGACCCTTGTTGTAAAGCCTTATGGAATTTTGATGACTACGGCGTGGCGGTAGTCGCTCAACAATTTCTGACTGCGCTGCTCGGATTGCGCAGAGCTGGCTTGCGCAGAGCGCAGCTCTGCGATTCGCGTCCATCTGCCGCGCTAAAACGCAGAGCTGCGCTCTGCGCAAGCCGGTCAGCGTGTCGGAGGAGTACGATAGTCTCCAAGGAATTGCCATGCCTCTTGAATTGCATCAATTGAAGAAACTCGATGATTACCGCTTTCTCATTCCGCGCGGCACCAAGCCGGGAATGTTGACGGACGCGCTCATCTTCACGGACGAACGGCTGCTGAAGGACCTGATGAAGGACCTTTCGCTGGAGCAGGCCATCAACGTGGCGATGTTGCCCGGCATCGTGGGGCGGTCGCTCGCCATGCCCGACATTCATCAGGGTTACGGTTTCCCCATCGGCGGCGTGGCGGCTACGGACCCGCACCGCGACGGCGTGGTCTCACCTGGCGGGGTGGGATTTGACATCAACTGCGGTGTGCGCCTGCTCGGCAGTTCGCTGACCCGCGAGGAAGTGCGGCCCAAGATTCGCGAGTTGGTGAACCAAATGTTTCGCGACATCCCTTCGGGCGCGGGACAGAGTGGCAACATCCGGATTTCCTATCCCGAACTCGACAAACTGCTCCAAGAGGGCGCCGCGTGGATGGCCGAGCACGGCTACGGCCGCGGGGAGGACCTGACCCACTGCGAGGAGAGCGGGGCCATGGAGGGCGCGGACCCGGGGGCCGTGAGCGATCATGCGAAAAAGCGCGGCTTGCCGCAGGTCGGCACGCTGGGGTCAGGCAATCACTTCCTCGAAGTTCAGTATGTGGAGCA
>JBEKAD010000112.1:0-10952 GCA_050018435.1 Terriglobia bacterium | reverse complement strand
CATGACCAACGCTTGGTTCACGGGGTTGTCTTCGGCCAACAAAATGCGCAACTTCCTCCGCTCTTCCCGCAAAGAGTGTCGGGTGACAAGCGGCTGGGAGGACGCGCCGGAAGGCGCCCCCAAGGCCAACAGGATTCCAAGAGTTCCGACTGCTTCACCGGTTTCATCAGATAAGCCGCGATGCCCAACTGCCGGCAGCGTGCCGCGTCTCCTGGCCGGCCTCCCGAAGTCAGTATCAGGATCACCGCCCCGGCAAGCTCCGGGTCGTGCTTGACGAATTCGGCCACGGCGAATCCATCCAAGTCCTGCATTTGCGAATCGAGGAGGATAACCGCATAGGGGTTCCGGTCCCGCCTGCTTTGCTCCAGCAGGGCCAGCGCGCGCTGCCCTCCATCCGCCTCGGTGGGTATCATCTTCCAGCGCCTCAACACCTCCACCAGGATGTGACGGTTGGTTGAGTTATCGTCCACCACCAAGGCTGGAAGGTTTCTGAGCCGGGCAAATTCCGCCCAACGCGCGGCGCCAGCGCTGCGCCCCAAGCCGAAGCGTCCGGTAAAGTGGAAGTTGCTACCCTGGCCAGGAGCGCTTTCCACCCAGATTCGCCCTCCCATCAACTTCACCAAGCGCGAAGTGATCGCCAAGCCCAGTCCGCTACCGCCGTACCGGCGCGTCGTTGAGGTGTCTGCCTGCTCAAAGGGCCCGAAAATGATCTGTTGCTTCTCGGGAGGGATTCCGATTCCGGTGTCACGAACCGAAAAGTGCAGCGTCGCATGGTCTTCGCTCTGAGAATCCACCTCAACCTGGACCACCACCTCGCCTTTCTCCGTGAATTTAATGGCGTTCCCCACCAAGTTGAGGATGATCTGACGAAGCCTGCCAGGATCCCCAATCAAGTACTCGGGCACCTGTGGCGAAAGGGAACAAGCCAGTTCTAGCCCCTTCTGGGAGGCGCGGACGGTGAGAGATTTTAAGGTGTCGCCAAGACTCTCCGGCAGTTTGAACTCGATGGCGTCCAATATCATCTTCCGGGCTTCGATCTTCGAGAAATCCAAGATGTCGTTCACCAAGGTGAGCAACGCGTCCGTAGAGGTCTTCAGCATGGCGAGGTACTCGGATTGCTCCGCGGAGAGAGGGGTGTCGAGGAGAAGTTCACTCATTCCAAGGATGCCGTTCAACGGCGTGCGGATTTCATGGCTCATGTTGGCCAAAAACTCGCTCTTCGTCTGGCTGGCGGCCTCGGCTCGCACCTTGGCATTGCCCAGGTCCTCGAAGGCCTTGGTGAGCTCACGAGTGTTCTGCTCTTGCACGTCGCGGGCTGCCTCCAGTTCCGCCGCGTAGCGCTTCAGCTTTTCCTCGGCGCCCATCCGCTCTGTAATGTCGCGGCTAATCCCCACGAGGCCGGTGATGCGGCCGTGGGCGTCCCGGAGGGGCATCTTGATAGTGGAAAGATGGCGGAATTGGCCGTCGGCCAACCGCGCGCCCTCCACCCGGCCAATCAGCGGCTGGCCGGATTGAATAACCTGTTCTTCGTCGTGGAAGAAATTCTTCGCGTCTTCCGCGGAAAAGAAGTCAAAGTCGGTCTTGCCGATTGCTTGAGTGGGGTCGGATAACCCCAGGGCATGGGCGTGCGCGCGATTGGTGCGAATAAAGCGGCTTTGGCGATCCTTGAAGTAAATGTAGTCCGGAAGGTTATCCATCAGGGAGCGGAGAAAATCGTGCTCCCGGGCCAATTCCTCAACCAGCAGCGCCAATTCCTCGGTGTGCTTCTCCTGAACGATCTTGGCGGCCTCCAGTTCTGCCGTGTAGCGCTTCAGTTTTTCCTCCGCCCGCTTGCGCTCGGTGACATCGAGGTACAGTCCATAGGTACCTGCGATTTTTCCGTCAATGCGGAGCGGGACGGCATGGAGTTCCACATGCACAAGCGTTCCGTCCCGCCGGAACCTCTGGGTGGTGACATGAACTGTCTCCGCCTGCATCACACGGTCGGTGAGGTCTTTGGCCTCCTCGGCCATCTCGCCATTAGCGATGCACTGATCCACCTTTCTCCCGAGAAGCTCCTTTTCCGCGTAGAGGAACAGTTGCTCGAAGGCGGGATTGCACAGCACAATTCTCCCCTCGACATCGAGGGAGATAATGGCTACAGGGCTGTGCCGGATGAGGGCATTCAGGTGCGCGGTCCGCTCGGCGATAGCCTTCTCCGCCTGTTTCTGTTCCGTGATATCAGACACCAGGATGTCGAGAGAGACGAACCGGTGGTCAGTGTCAGAACGGCAAACCGGCGTGCACTTCACCCAGCGAATTAGCTTGTCCCTCCGGACGATCCGGATGTCAAAGACCGGGGGATCCTCCCCGCGGAGCAGGCTTTCCGCCAGCGCGACTGCGGCCGAACGATCCTCTTCGTATATCACCTGGAGCCAAAGCTTGGGATCGCTTTGGAGCTCTTCGGAAGTGTAACCCGTCACGGCTTCGCAACCGGCGCCATACAAGGCACGCACCACCCGCTCCTCCACGATTTCGACGCTGCAAATGAAGTCCGTCACTGCGCCCACCAAGCGCCGATAACGGCTTTCGCTCTCCTTCAGCGCCTCTTCTGTGCGTTTGCGCTCGGTAATGTCATTCATCATTCCCAGGTGGGCGACAATATGGTGGTGAGTGTCGAAAATCGGAGCGGTGGAAATCTGAATATCAATCCAGGAACCGTCCTTCCGCTTGCGACGCAGTTCCACATTCGAGATAGTCTCGCCCCGCATCGCTTGCCCGGAAAGCGATTTATGGTTGTTCCAGTGCTCCTGCGGAACAGTGGGAAGCGGCCCACCTAGGGTCTCCGCTTCGCTCCAGCCAAACAGACTTTCCGCAGCGGGGTTCCACATGCAGACAAGTCCATCGGCATCCAAGGCCGCAATGGCTACCGGGGAAGCCCGCACCACGGCCCTTACCACCTCGTTGGCTTTGCGTAGGGTCTTGTCAGCCTCTTTGCGTTGCAGGGCGGCGCCGAGGGTCCTCGCTGCCGCGCGTAGAGCCTCCGTTTCCACGCTCGACCACTGGCGCGCGCTCAGGCAGTCGTCAAAGCCGATGAAACCCCACCACGTTTCACCCACAAAGATAGGCACAGCGATAAGGGACTTAATATCCTGCCCTTCCAAATGCCGCCGGGCCAATTCCGGAAGGCCGGCGACCACCCCCTGGCCAATTTCCCCTTGCCTCAATCCTTCCATCCACTCTTGTAGGTGGTTTTCTTTCCAGGAGAAGTTCTGGAGCTCGGGATTGTCAATTTGGGGCGTGATCCCCGGCGCTGCCCACTCGTACCGCTGGCTCGTCAGCAGATCGCCCTCCGAGCCAGGATGGTTCTCGAAGATATAAGCCCGGCTCGCGGACATGGACTGCCCCAACCGCTCCAAAACGGACTGAATATTCTCTTCCCAATTGCCTCCTGAGAGGAGCTTTTCGGCGGCAAAGCTGACTGCTTCCAGAATCGTATCGCGCCGGTGGAGGGCTTCTGCCACCTCCACATGCTCGGTGACATCCCGGTTGAAACTTAGGATCGCCGTTTTGCCCCCATATTCGACGGTGGACAAGCTCACCAGAACCGTAATGGGACGACCGCCCTGGCGGGAGTGGACGGTAGTGAACCCAGCGCAACTTTTCCCTTCCTGGACCCGACGAATCTCCTCCTCGTAGCGGTCCATATCCTTCGAAAGGGTTTTCAGGTTGGAGCCCACCAAGGCGTTGCGATCCCACCCATACACCTTGCAGGCCTTGCGATTGCAGTCCAGGATGATTCCGCTTTCCGCCTCGTGAACGAGGATGGCATCATTCGCTTTTTCGAAAAGTTCGCGATACTGCCGGGACAGCGCCGCCTCACGCCGCAGCCACTCGCGCATAACAGCAGCCTGCCCGCCCCCCACCTTCCGGTACAAGATGAAACCGACAAGGACCCCGAGCCCTGCCATCATCAGCGCGAGAATTCCCGGTAGATTGTGACCGGACGGCACTTGGGGTGGTGAGGGGGCCGCGACGGCGACCGTCACTGGGGCGAAGGCATCTCTTCCACCTTGTGCCCAGCGCGCCAAAGGGGGCCGGAGACGATGCTCAGACAATGAGGGCTGCGCGCCGGCGGAGAGAATCCCACCCTGCCCCGCCAGCGCCATGAGCACCAAGCTTCGGCAGAGAATCCCCCGCCAATGCCCCACCCCGGGATTTGACCGATGGGTATTCAACGTGTCTTCTCGGTATGCCCGTGCAAACGATCGAGTTCGGGTTGGACAAATCGCGCGTAGCACTCCGGACAAATCCCGTGGCTGAACTGGGCTTCAGAATGGTCGCTGATGTATCCTTCAACCTGTTGCCAGTAATTGCGATCGTTGCGGATCTTCTTACAGTAAGAACAAATGGGCAGCAGTCCTTGGAGCGTTTTGACACGTGAAAGGGCCTCTTCCAATTCCCGGATGCGCTGCGCCAAGGCCCCCTGGAGTTCCAGGACGCGGATTCCCACTTGCACGCGTGCGCGCAGCTCCTCACGGTTAAAGGGTTTGGTGATGTAGTCGTCGGCTCCGGACTGAAGGCCATGGATCTTGTCTTCCTGACCCCGCCGCGCGGTTAAAAGGATCAGGTAAATTGGCCGCGTCTGCGGGCTTTTGCGGATCCGGCGGCAGATCTCGATTCCATCCATGCCCGGCATGAGCCAATCCAGAATCACCAACTGCGGCGCTTCGTCGGCTTGCAAGGTCTCCCACGCTCGCGTCCCGTCTTCGACCGCCGTCACGCCATAGCCCCACTTGCGCAAGTTCGCGACCAGGATGTGCCGAGACACCGCTTGGTCTTCCGCCACCAAGATTTTCATGGAAGAAATCCTTTCCCATCTCCCCGGCTGGAGAAGCGCCCCCCGGCACTGCGGTTCTCGAACCGAAATCTCACCTACAACGCGGCTGGCCCATCCCCGCCTTGCGCAGCGCGATGGAAAGTCCTTCGAGCGTATAGGGCTTCCCAATGAACACCGCCGAGCGCGCATCGGGAGCGTCGCGCAGAATCTCGCCGGTGCTGTAACCCGAAGCGAAGACCACCCGCACCAGGGGATCAACCGCTCGCATCCGTCGGTAGGTCTCCAGGCCGCTCAGTTCCGGCATGATCAAGTCCATTAGAACGCAGTCGGTTTCCCCACGGCGCTGCTCGTAAATCTCGAGAGCCTGCTTGCCGTTTTCGGCCACCCAAACCTGGTAGCCGAGCCCTTTCAATCCTTCCTCTGCGAAAGCACGGACCAGCGGCTCATCGTCCACCACCAGCACGGTTCCCCAGCCGGGCTGTATTTGTCCCAACCCGCTGGCGCCCGTCTGCGGCGCCGGAGCAGGAATCAAGGGAAGGAAGAGGGTAAACCGCGCGCCGTGGCCGGGCTCGCTTTCCACCTTCACGAACCCCTCGTGGTTTTTGACGAATCCGTAAACCATGGCGAGGCCCAGTCCCGTGCCGCGGCCCGGTTCCTTGGTGGTGAAGAACGGGTCGAATACTCTGGGCAAGGTTTCGGGCGCGATTCCCGCCCCCGTATCCTGGACGGAAATGCTGGCATAGCGCCCCGGAGCGCAAGTCGCGGGAAGGTCCGGCTGCTGCGCCTCGAGGGTTACGGCACCCGCTTCGAGGCTCAGCGTTCCCCCTCGTGACATCGCGTCACGGGCGTTGATGCAGATGTTGAGCAGGGCCTGTTCAAGGTAACTCGGCTCCGCGTTGACCCACAGAGGCTCGCTTCCCTTGTGGACGGCGACCGTGATATTTCGATCGAACGTCCGCACCACCATGCGTCGCACCCGGTCCAGGACGTCGTCGACACACACCGGCTTTACCTGCTGCCGCTCAGGACGGGCAAACCCCAGGAGTTGGCGCGTCAGCTCCGCGCCGCGCTGGGCCGACTGCTCGATCATGCCCATGGAGTCTTGCAAAGGATCATCCGAGCTCAGCCGCTGACGGGCCAGTGACGCGAAACCCAGCATGACGGTCAGCAGGTTATTGAAGTCGTGGGCAATGCCGCCCGCCAGGGTTCCCAGCGCCTCCATTTTTTGCGCCTGGAAAAGCTGCCGCTGCAACCGCCTGCGCTCTTCTTCCGCCTTCTTGCGCTCGTCGATGTCCTGCACCATCCCCAGGAAGTGAGCGGGACGGCCCGCCGCGTCGTGGAGAAGGGAAATGTTGGTCGCGCACCAAACGGATTCGCCGGATTTGCGCAGGTAGCGCGTTTCGAGACTGACTTGCCCCCTCCCGCTTTCGAGCAGGGTTTGCACCTTTTCCTGGTTTGCCGCCGCGTCCTCAGGATGGGTAATTTCCGTGAAGTGTTTCCCCTGCAATTCCTCGCAGGTGTAGCCCAGCAAGCGCGCGAAGGCGGGGTTAACGGCGGAGAAACACCCATCCAGGCTCGCCAACGCGACCCCGAAACAAACCTGTTCAAAAATCGAGCGGAAGCGCTCTTCCGAAACGCGCAGTTGCTTGTAAAGTTCGCTGCGCTCCAGCGCCAGGGCGGCCTGGGTAGCCACCTGATCGATCAGCTTACGGGTTACCGAGCGGATGCCATCCGGCTGATCGGCCGCCACGTCGAGAACCCCCAGCACGCGCTTGCTGGTCTGCAAGGGAACGGCGTAGACGCATTGTTCCTCCGCGCCGAACCTCTCACAGCGCGGGTCCTTATCGACTCGCGGCACGTAAACCGCCTCCCTTTGCCGGATCACCCAGGCCAGAAGCGTGGGCTCCTGGAGGGAAACGACATGCCGAGCGCCCCCATTCCTTCCTCCCCACGCCACCCGCTGAAGTTCCCCCGCGGGCTCGTCCAAGCGATAGATTCGCGCGTGGCTCAGCCGCTCGCGGTCAGCCAAACGCGCCAGGATCGTTCCCAGCGCCGATTCCACATCGAGGGCGCCGGCCAGCGCGGCGTTAACCTCCGCCAACAGAGAAAGCTGGTGGATCCGGGCTTCTGCTCCATCGCCGGGCACTGCGACGCTGTGAGGGGGGGCATAGGTCGCTTCGTGCAGCCCCCTCGGGGATGCCGGATTTTGTGAGAAACTGACCAGTTGGCTATTGCTGGGTATGATTGTAGCCATCTTGCTCCTTAGTTAGGCCGAACCTGCCTCCGAGAAGGTATGCATTCGCCGAGCATTTGCTCGGAGAATGCGTCTGGCGCGAAGCGCTTTAGCAGGTTGATGAAAAATGCCTCGCGGCCTCTGACCAAGTTGACAGTGTGTTGTAGCGCTGAGCGTTAGCTCAGCACGTGCCGACCTAAAGGTCGGCGCTACCAGGTTTTTCATCAACCTCTTAGAGTATGTCGGCTTGCCGCGGCTTTTCTTCCCGCGAGCTTGCTCCGACAGTTGGCCCGAAACTTTCCCTTGGCAATGCGGCCCGCAGGCTCGACTGGCAAGAGCGGTTTCGAAGGACGGGACCGCACTCCATAGCCCCCCCTTAATATCGATGGACATTCGGTCGGGCCGCAGCCCTGCCAGCTCAGAGTCGCAAATGTCCTGGCGCAACCCCCTAATTCCAAAACCCGCAGATGCTTTCCTCCTCTGGTCGAATTCCCACGCGCGTGACCGGGGCGACTCGGTCGAACTGCACGCCAGCGACAGCTCCGCCACCCGGCACGCACAATAACCCTCCATTTATCCTTCGGCAAAATGAAGGTTAGACTTGAGTAATCTTTGCAGGTTAAAGGGCGTTAAGACGGCACTGCGGACGATTGACGGGACTTGAGCAGGTTAGTTTTCGATGGCAACAGGAATCCGGGAATCAGACCATTACGGCATTGAGCCACTAATGATTGACACTCGATGGAGTTTTCCCGCGACACCCCCAACGACACGACTCCGTCCGTTTCCCTTGGAATGGGCTCTCTTGGTGTCTTAGTGTCTTGGTGGTTCATCCGCCTTGCGCCTCTTTGTTGCATTCTTCCTTTGTGCGTGTAAAATGGCACCACTTCGTGGGCAGGGGTTGTTGGCAGGCTGCCTGCGAGTGTCCTCCCGAGTCCCTGAGGGAGAATCTATGCGCAGCTCCAATTCGGTTGGTCATTCCCGCCGCGTCAGGCTGGCCGCGGTGACGGTGGGGGCTCTTGCCTTCTGCGGGTGGTGGGGCCCCGCGCCAGCGGCGTGGGCGGCAGCTCCCGCCGCCACTTCCTGCGAGAGCCTGGCCACGCTTTCTTTGCCTCACACCACGATTACGCTCGCCAAGTCCGTGCCTGCCGGGGAATTCACACCACCACCTCCACCCAACGCACCCGCGGGTTATAGCGAAGCGCCGCTCGAAAACCTTCCCGGCTTCTGCCGCGTCGCGGCCACCGCCAGTCCGAGTTCGGATTCCATCATCAAATTCGAAGTCTGGATGCCTGCCACGGACTGGAATGGCAGATTTCAAGCCGTGGGCAATGGCGGTTGGGCGGGAAGAATCTCTTACGGGGGATTGGGCGCCGCGCTCCAACACCATTACGCCACCGCCTCGACCGACACCGGGCATGAAGGCGGGGACGCACGATTCGCTATCGGCCACCCCGAGAAGATGATCGATTTTGGATATCGGGCAATCCACGAGACGACCGTGCAGGCGAAGGCGATTATCGCCGCGTACTACGGAGCGGGGCCGCGCTGGTCCTACTGGAACGGCTGCTCCACCGGCGGCCGGCAAGGGCTGATGGAGGCACAGCGCTTCCCGCGCGATTACCACGGCATCGCGGCAGGCGCGCCGGCGGCTTACCGGACACATCTCCTGTTCGCCAGTATGTGGATCGCCAAAGCCACCCTGGAGGATCCGGCGAGCTACATTCCGCCCAGCAAATATCCCCTGATTCACGCGGCGGCGCTCCAAGCCTGCGACGCTCTGGATGGCGTGGCGGACGGCATCATCGATGACCCTACGCGCTGCCATTTCGATCCTGCGGTGCTGACCTGTCGAGGTTCGGACGCGCCCGATTGCCTTACCCCCGCCCAGGTGGAAGCGGCCCGGCTGATTTACTCGAGCGCCACCAACCCGCGGACCGGCGAGCAGATCTTCCCCGCCCTCGAACCCGGCAGTGAACTCGGCTGGCGCGACCACGCCGGGGGACCGCAACCGCGGGATATCAGCGCGAGTTATTTCCGCGATGTGCTTTTCAAGAACCCGCAGTGGGACTTTCGCAACATCGACTTTGACGCCGACGTGACCCTGGCGGACCAGGAGGATCGCGGCGTCAACAACGCCATCAACCCCGACCTCGGACCTTTCCAGTTGGCCGGCGGCAAGCTCCTTCTCTATCACGGCTGGAGTGATAACCTGATTGCTCCGCTGGGGACCGTGAATTATTACCAGGACGTCGTGGCCACCATGGGTGGCGCGGAACAGACGGCAAGCTTCGCGCGCCTCTTCATGGTGCCGGGAATGGGACATTGCAGCGGCGGCCCCGGCACGGACCTCTTCGACAAAGTCGGCGTGCTCGAACAGTGGGTGGAACATGGCACTGCGCCCGACAAGATCATCGCCGCGCATCGCACGAAAGGCGTCGAGGATATGACCCGCCCCCTCTGCCCGTACCCTGAAGTTGCCAAGTGGAAAGGGCCCGGAAGCACCAACGCCGCCGCCAACTTTGTTTGCGTCATGAAGGACAAGCAATAAATTCGCGCGATGCCCGGAGACCTGCAATTCCCGACACCATCCAGGGATTTGGGGGGCTTCTTGCAATTTCATTGTGGATAACCCGCAAATGCCCAAAAATAACCGCCAATGGTGGCACGATAAGCTTGTAAGACGTTTAGTTTCATTGACATAGCGCGGAATGCCGTTCTCATCTTGGGATTATTCTCTATTGTTTTCATACACTTAGCCCGACCGGTCGGCGCTTTGGCCGGTTTTTGCTGGCACGCCCCCGGTCGGAGCCTGGGATCTGGGATTTAGGATTCAGGATCTTGTGCCCGGCTCCTCACTTCTAGCTCCTGTCTCCTGACTCCTAGAATTTCTGCCTTTCGTCAGAATTTTACTGAAGCGGACGCAAGAAGCACGGGGTCGGGCTTTTGAGGGATCACGCTGGCGGAAACGGTGGCGCGAGGTGAAGCACGGTAGCCCGTTGGGGGGGCCGCGCTTCGGAATTGACCGCACAAGAAAAGCCGCTACGATAAATCGGCGCGCCACGTTTGCTCCGAAAACTGCCCTGACCCATGCCGCAGGCCGCGCAAAGCCTTATCGAAGGCTGGCGATGGGAGAGTGCCAAGCCGGGGATGTGCCTTAACCGTTGGGAACGTGCTAACGCCCTGCACCCGGAAGGCGCCCAGCTTCAGGAAGGGAAAGGGACTCAAAGAGGGCGACCGCAGCGGCGCCGATCTCTTCGTCCTCCAGCGGGCCCGAGTCGAAGGGCAACCAGCGGCGCCGACGCTCCGGGGTGAAGGCGCGTTTCTCTTCCGCCGACAAGGGTTCGAAGGCCGCGAGCAGGGCTAGGGCGTCGCGGCTCATGCCCCAATCGCAGCGGGAATTTTCACCCGTGACAAAGGCCATCAAGCTAAAGCTCACGCGCCTGGCCTTCGCCTTCGGACTCTGGACCTCGGACATCGGACCCGCTCTTACCCGCCCGGGCTTGAAAAATGCCCACGGACAGAAGGGCGCTGTCCGTGGCTACCGGCTCCCCCTATCCCGATCTAGAAGGCTAGGGAAGAGCTTGTGGGCACTATCATTCTGAGCATTGACAGCCGTTCGGCTGCCGTTCGGCTGCCCATGATCGGCAGAAACTCAGGCCGAGGAAGGATAGCGCGGACCTGTTTTGTAGGTCCGCGGCCCTTGGACACAGCGGTGAGAAGAGCCGCGGGCCTTGAAAAACAGGTCTGCGGTACTCGCTGTGAACTGTAAACTATGGACGGTGAACTCGTTGCCAACATTCCTCGGTGCTGAATTACTGCAATGCGCTTTGTAGCGGCGGGGGTGTACCCCCCATTACAGGTTGGGGGTGTTAATGGACCCAATGCCGGGGGAAAACC
>JBEKAD010000111.1:0-10955 GCA_050018435.1 Terriglobia bacterium | reverse complement strand
CACTTCGGGGATTCGGTCCAGACCCAGGAGTTTGCCCCACTCGCCCGGCGCTTCATAACGCAGTTGTTCCAGAGACCGGATGCGCGCCAGCGCCATCAACGCCAGCAACAGGAAGATGCTGTCGAGGCCATAAAATCCGTTCGGCAGTTGGTACATCGGTAGGGTGTAGCGCAGGAGTCCCACCGCCAAGAGCGCCGGCAAAGCCAGCAGCACACCGCCGCGGGTTACGTCGCAGGTGACTTGAAATTCAATGGGTGCCGACTCCAGCGCCCCCATGGCCGCCGCCACTCGTTCCAGCGAACGCGTGGTAGCATTCCCCATCGGCGCTTGACTGTCGCCCTGGCTGCGCGCGCTCTTGTTGCTTACTCCGGTAGGGGCCGGTAGGTTTTTTTTTGACTTTTCCGCAAACCCCCGGCGCGGATGGCCTTGTGGAGCGTGTTCGCCAACACCCTTAGTTCCCGCGCCACTTCCGGTACGCTCCGCCCCGCGTCGAGTGACTGCTGCGCTTGCTGCAGCACTTCTCCTTTCAGCACCGACGCGGAACTGTGGCGCGGCTTCGCCCCATAGAACCCTTCCGTACCTCGTTCCCGGAAAACCTTCACATACCTCTTCACCGTGATCATCGGCACGCCGAACGCCCCGACGATCTCTTTCGGCTTCACCGTCCCATTGACGATCATCTGGCTGGTGAACATGCGGAACCCACGCACATCTTTCTCGGCGTGTTGAAACACCGGCAGGTGGCCGTGGATGTAATACACCGTGCCGGCCTCCCTTTGCACGGCAATCTGATGGTTAATCTCGGTGACTCCGGCGGGGAATATGGGCAGTTGCATCTGTAGCAGGGGTTCTCCATTACCCCAACGCCGCCTGCTCGGCAACACTTTTCGGGATCATTCTATTTTCATTGAACGACAGGATCTACTGGGCGAGATCAGGAGGTCTGAAATTGGAGGGGAAAGAAGTTCCTGAGAACATCCTGATTCGGGCACAGGACCGGGGTTTTGCCTACACCATGATCAAGGCTTACCAAGGCGACCAGCGCGATCAGTTCTGAGGCTTCTGTGGTGCCGCCATTTGGCTGATATGTGGCGTAGAATCCGGCGTCAGGTTGAGAATGACTTGGAACCACCAGTTGGGTTGATAGGTGATCTGAAGGGGACTGCCGCGCAGATTTCCCTCGGTGCCGAGCAGAATGTCGAATGACAACTTGGTGCCTGTCTCTTCGCCCACCACCTCGAAGTGCGCTTCCCGGAGATCGCGATAAGTCCGATTGAGAGCGCCGCCGTTCCCGCGCAGGGTCACGTGTACCTTTTTTTCCGTGACGGGATGAACGCTCAGCAGGGTGGCCTGGTAGTGGCGGGCGTTGTAAATATAGCAAAGCGAGTCGGGCATAGGGTGGCCAGCCACCGCGTCATCAATCAATTGAAGGGTGGTAGATAGGAACTCTCCCGCACGTGGACATGCGCTCCGCGCCGCCCCGTCCAGGCGCCGGATATGGCGCGACGGGTTGCTCTCCAGTTGTTGCAGTGTCGCCTTTTCCGCTTCCGCGTATTGGTGCAGACTAAAATCCTGGTTCGAGGTATACGGAACGGTGGTGGAAAGCGCCCGGCCGTCGTCCACACGACTGATGATGCCCTCAAAGAGGTGGTCCCCGTTGGTCTTCTCCTTGGAAAGCTCCCTTTGCATCGCGACCACCGATTGACCCTTCGACGATTTCATAAAGCCAAAGAAGGCGCTCGCCACCGGCTGACCGGAGTCGGCACTGCGCAGGACTTCGGTCCCGGCGCCCCAGCGGTTGATGGAAAGCGGCGCCTTGGCAGGGTCTGACCCAAAAAGGATCTGAATCATCTGTTGCCGCTCTTCCCCAGACGCTTTCCCGATGCGGACGTACCCACCTCCCACGTCATCACGCCCGGCCCAGAAAAGCAACAAACGCAACTTGCAGGTCATCACGTAATGATATTCAGTTTCAATCTTGCCCTCGCGCCCGATCCAACTGGCGGCTTCCTGAATGGCGGCCTGATCGGAAGTGTCTGGCCCCGCCGGGGCGCCCGCGGCCGCCCCTAACGGCAGGCTGGTTGCGAGAACGGGAGCCAGCAAAAGAGTAAGAGTGATGCGGCACCACATGCTTTGGAAGAGCCCCTCCCATGGACAAGGACGGCGCTAGAGGCCAGAATCGAAACTCGAAATTCGAAACTCGATGCCTAGGAGGTTGATGAAAAGCATCGTAGCGCCGACCGTTAGAGCCTGCCCTGAGCGGGGCGAAGGGTCGAGTAGAGGCACGCCATGGCATGCCCCTGCGCAGGGCTACAACACCCCCTCAACATGGTCAGAGGCCGCGAGGACATTTTTCATCAACCAGCTACATCGCGAGTTTCGATCTTCGAGTTTCGCTATTCCCCAGCACCCAGCCCCCAGAACCGAGCCCCCAGCCCCTGACCTTTAGTCCTCGCTTGCCAACTTCACGCCATCGCAAGGTTCCAGGTGCCAAATCTCGGATGCGTACTCCTTAATGGCTCGGTCCGACGAGAACTTTCCGGCGCGCGCCACGTTGAGAATCGCCTTTCGGTCCCAACCCTCGACGTCTCGATACGCGGCATCGACGCGCTCCTGGGTTTGGATGTAGTCGCGCAAGTCGGCCAGCAGCATATAGTGGTCGCCGCCCTCGAGGAGCGATTGGACGAGCGGCTTGAAAATCCCGGGCTCCAAAAGGCTGAAGAAATCCTTTTCGATCAGCGTGAAGGCGCGCCGAATCTCTTCGTCGCTGTTATACACGTCCCAGGGATTGTAAGAGCCACGGCGTTGCTCCACTTCCTCGCTTTTCAGGCCGAAGATGAAGATGTTCTCCTCCCCAACCTCCTCCAGGATTTCCACGTTTGCCCCGTCGAGGGTCCCGATGGTCACCGCCCCATTGAGCATCATTTTCATGTTGCCGGTCCCAGAAGCCTCCGTCCCGGCCAGGGAGATTTGCTCGCTCAAGTCTGCGGCGGGGATAATTCTTTGCGCCAGTGACACCCGGTAATTCGGCAGGAACACCAACTTCATCTTGTCATGAAGCTGAGGATCCCCGTTAACGACTTCGGCGACTTGGTGGATCAATTTGATGATCAGCTTGGCCATGAAATAGCCCGGCGCCGCCTTGCCTCCAAAAATGAACGTGCGAGGAACAATGTCCAGGCCCGGGTCTTTTTTGAGGCGGTCATAGAGCACGATGATGTAAAGGACCAGCAGCAGTTGGCGCTTGTACTCGTGCAGCCGTTTGACTTGGACATCAAACAGCGAATCGGGAGAAACGTTAATCCCTGTCTCGCCGGCAATGAGCTTGGCCAGCAGTTCCTTGTTCTGTCGCTTGGCGGCGCGGAATCGTTTCCGAAAAGCGGGGTCATCCGCGAACGGTTCCAACTTGCGAAGCTGATCCAAATCGGTGATCCATGGGTCGCCGATGAACTCGGTAATCAGTTTGGAAAGAGCCGGATTAGAGTTAAGCAGCCAGCGCCGGGGGGTGATGCCGTTGGTTTTGTTGTTGAATTTCGCCGGCCACAGTTCCGCGAAATCCCTCAGCACCTTTTTCTTCAGAAGCTCGGTGTGGAGTTTTGCGACCCCGTTCACCGAACAGGAGCCCACAATGGCCAAGTGGGCCATGCGGACGTATTTCTCCCCTCCCTCGTCGATGATGCTCATGCGACGCAGGCGATCATCCTCCAAAGGCCACCGCGTGGCGACATCCCGCATGAAGCGGGCATTGATTTCGTAAATGATTTGCAAATGCCGGGGAAGCAATTGTCCGAACATCTTGACCGGCCATTTCTCCATCGCCTCCGGCAGGACGGTGTGGTTGGTATAGCCAATGGATGCGGTGGTGATTCGCCAAGCCTGATCCCATCCCAGCCCCTCGCCATCGATCAACAAACGCATCAGTTCCGGGATGACCAGCGACGGGTGGGTGTCGTTGAGTTGGATAAAGGCTTTGCTGGGAAATGAGTCCCAGTCGTTACTGTCTTTCTTGAAGCGCCGGAGGAGGTCCTGAATTGAACACGAGACGAAGAAATACTGCTGCTTCAGGCGCAGTTCTTTTCCTTCAAACACCGTGTCATTGGGGTAAAGGACTTTGGTCAGATTCTCCGCCAGGACTTTGTTGGCCACCGCGTCCACGTACGACCCGCGATTGAAATCATCCAGGTCAAATTCTTCCGCCGCCTTCGCCGACCAGAGACGGAGGGTGTTCACTGTTTGCCCACCATACCCTACCATCGGCAGGTCATAGGGCATGCCCACCACCGCCTTGGTATCCACCCAGTGCCATTCTGAACCTTTGGGGCCCGGGCGGGATTCGACGCGGCCTTCAAACTGCACTTGAAAGGAAAACTCCGGGTGGGCAATTTCCCAGGGGTAGCCGAACTTCAGCCATTCATCCGGCACCTCCACCTGATAGCCGTTCACGATGCGCTGCTTGAAGATGCCGAAGTCATAGCGCAAGCCGTATCCGACCGAGGGGAAATTGAGGGTGGCGAGGGAATCCATAAAGCACGCCGCCAGGCGTCCCAACCCGCCATTGCCCAGGCCCGCATCCACTTCCTGCTCGAGGAGGTCGTCCCAATTGAGTCCCACCTCCAAAACGGCCTGGCGGCAAGCATCCTCCAAGCAAAGGCTCATCACATTATGTTCAAGCGAGCGGCCGATCAGGAACTCCAGAGACAGGTAGTAGATTCTTTTGACAAACCGGTTGTGGTGCATTTGCTGGGTGGCAATCCAGTGCTCAATCAGGCGGTCGCGCACGGCGAGAGCAAAGGCGTAATAGCGGTCGCGGGTTGTGGCGGTGTAGCGATCCTTGGCGAGCGTGCGGCGTAGGTGGTGCTCGAAAGCGTTCCGCAATTCTTGGACCGCCTGCATGGCCTCATCGCCAGCGGCGGTGGGACTCGCGACTTTCGCTTCGGATTTCATTTTTCCCTCCCTGCCAAATTCGAAACTCGAAATTCGCCGCGAGCTAAGTTACCCGCCCGAAGGTAGGGGGCCCCGAAGGCTACGGATTCCCACCCTCGCGGGAATGACGGACGCGGCGAGTTTCGAATTTCGGCTTTCGATTTTCGTCTTTCCCGGGCTTCCCGCGCCTAGTTCGCTGCCGGCGTGTTCAGCGCTCGCGCGATCAGGGCGCGTCCTTCTTCCTGGATCCTGTGCAGGTGCTCGGTCCCGTTCATACTTTCGGCGTAGAACTTGTAGACGTCCTCGGTCCCGGAGGGCCGCGCGGCGAACCATCCATGTTCGGTAACGACCTTAATCCCGCCAATCGCCGCGCCGTTGCCGGGAGCGTCGGCAAACTTCGCCACAATCTTCTCACCGGCCACCTCCACGTCCCGCACTTGGAGAGGTGACAACTTCCCCAGTGCCGCCTTTTCTTCCGGGGTTGCGGGCATATCGGTGCGCTCATACACCATTTCGCCAAACTCGTTCGTCAGCGCGCGATGATGCTCTGCCGGGTCGCGCCCTGTCTTAGCTATTATTTCGGCAGCCAGCAGGCCCAGGATTAGGCCATCTTTGTCGGTGGTCCAAACCCGTCCGTCGGAGCGAAGAAACGACGCGCCGGCGCTCTCCTCTCCCCCAAAGCCTAGCGCCCCACCGAGAAGGCCCTCGACAAACCACTTGAACCCCACCGGCACTTCCACCAGCCTCCGCCCCAAGCGCTGGGCAACGCGATCAATCAAGCTGCTGCTGACCACCGTCTTGCCGACCGCGGCGGTGGCAGACCAACCCTGGCGGTTCTGAAAGAGATAATCAATAGCGACGGCGAGGTAGTGGTTGGGACTCATGAGCCCGCCTTCGCGCGTCACAATCCCGTGCCGGTCGGCATCGGTGTCGTTGGCAAAGGCCACGTCAAAGCTTCCCTTCCGCCCGATCAGATTCGCCATCGCGAATCGCGAGGAGCAGTCCATGCGGATTTTCCCATCCCAATCGACGGTCATGAAACGGAAAGTCGGGTCAACCAACTCGTTGACGACGGTCAGATTAAGGTGGTACCGGTCGCGAATCGGTCCCCAATAGGCAACGCTGGCTCCACCCAAGGGGTCAACTCCAATTTTCACTCCCGCACGGTGTATGGCCGCCATATCGACCACGGCCTCAAGGTCCTTCACATAAGCGGCGACGTAATCGCAGGTCGTTGCCGCTGATCGCGCTCGGGCGTAAGGCACGCGCTGAACTTCCCGGAGGTTGTCCTCCAGAATTCTGTTGGCACGCTTCTCGATCCATTGGGTTACGCCCGTGTCCGCCGGTCCGCCATGCGGGGGGTTGTACTTGAAGCCTCCATCTTCGGGAGGATTGTGCGAGGGCGTGATCACCATTCCATCGGCGAGACCGGCGGGCCGCGTCATGTTGAAACTCAAAATAGCGTGGGAAATGGCCGGCGTGGGAGTGAACCCGCCGGCGGCGTCCACCATCACGTGAACCCCATTGGCCGCGAGAACTTCCAGGGCGGTCACAAAACCGCACTCCGCAAGGGCATGCGTATCCTTGCCGATGAAGAGGGGGCCTTCAATCTTCTGCTGTTTCCGGTATTCACAGATAGCTTGGGCGATGGCCAGGATGTGGTCTTCGTTGAAGCTGCACCTGAACGCTGACCCGCGGTGGCCCGAGGTGCCAAAGCTCACGCGCTGCTCTCTTATCGAAGGGTCGGGATGCTCGGTAAAGAAAGCCGTAATGAGCTTTGGGACGTTGACCAAGTCACTTGCCTCAGCGAGTTTGCCAGCCTTGGGATTCACCTGCACGTGAAAGCCTCCAGGCTATTGTAGCGCACTCTTATCCTAATCTCAGAGGGTCAATGCTTGCCGGTGTTTGTTCGTGACTCATTTTGGCGCTCATGGAGCCCACGCGGGTCCGTAATAGGCTCCCGCCCAATAACCTGATTCCCCGAGGATAACCCTTTTCCCGTGAAGCCTGCTTCCGGTTTATGTGACCCTGGAATTAAATCCCGTGAGTTTTCTGAACCCGCCTATCGTACGCGCACCAGGAGCCCACTGCAAAGGAGCAGGAGCCGAGAACCAGGGTTCCATCAAAGGCCTATGGGGTTGAAAAAGACCCCTCACCTGCCCTCCTCCGTCGGGCACCCTCTCCCCGGGGAGAGGGCTGTGATTTTGATTTCCAGCCCTCTCCCTTGGGAAGAGAGGGGTAATATTGATTTCTAGCCCTCTCCCTTGGGGAGAGGGGGGTAATATTGATTTCCAGCCCTCTCCCTTGGGGAGAGGGGGGACCGCAAGGCGGAGGGGGCCCCACGTTTTGCAGGTCGTGGGGGTGAGGGGTCTCTTCGTGGGCGATGCATACATGGCCCTGGAGGCATGCGACACGCGCGACTTTGATGGAACCCTCCCCCGCCAACATCGCTCGCTCAAACTTTCATCCTTTTCTGGAGCAAATTCAGAAGCGGGCGGTCGAGTGGGTGGCCGTGCCAGTCTTCAAACTTGGTCCCAGGGCGCTCCGTGTCCAGGATTCCGAAGGGTCCGCGAAAATTCCAAAGCGCCCACCCCGTGCGCAAGTCATTGAGCACGTCGAGCGTGTCGTCAAACCAAGCCAGCACGACATGTGGCGGTGTGTGCTTATAGGCACCCATTTCCCCGAAGTGGATGGGAATCCCCTGCCGGGGTAAGTCGGCCCAGGGCCGGAAAGTGGCGGCAAGCGCCGCACGGTCGTAAACGCGACCGTGGCGATCCTTGAGCGGCCACGTGGGCAAGGGAGTGTCGCTGGGAACGAAGCCGCGGGCCCACTCGCACTGATAGTGGGTCAGTAGCGCGGGGATGTAGGTATGGCAGTTTTGCATGACTCGGGTGTCGAAAAGCTCCGGGAGGGGAGAGGCCGCGCCCGGATATCCATCGGTGACGATCAAGCGCTGCGGGTCGTGCGCGCGGATGCCGTCGATGGCGGCGCGGGCCACGCGCACGTACTGGCGTTCGTGGCGCTGCCGCAATTCGCGGCTGAAGGCGTCGTCGGGGTCGTGGGATTTGAGCTCAGCCGCCTCCGCCGGGGTTGGCCTGTACACAGGTTCGTTCACCAGGTCAAAGCTGAGCCGCTCATTGGGTATGCCTCGGTAACGCTGCGTGAAGTAAGTCCATTGCTGGACAAACGCCTCCAGCGTGCGGGCATCTTCGTACACGTTGGTCTTCTCTTTGGTGATGTGAATGCCGGTGATGGCTTCATCCATGCCGTCCAGAACGCATTCTCCCGGCGCCCGATGTAGGCAGATGTTGACGTGGATTCCGTATTCTTCTCCCAGACGGATGGCGCGGTCGATGGGCTCAATCTGCTTCTCGTTGATGGTGGTCAAATCCTTCACGTCGGTCCAGAACCGGTAGTCCATGGGGAGACGGACAAAGTTGAAACCCCAATCGCGCATCCAGCGGAAATCATCTTCCTGGAATAATCCATCATTCTTGTAAGGAAAGTACTTCATCCAGTCCGGGTCCGTGGAAAAGTACTCCAACAAGTTGAAGCCGAACCAGGCTGGATTCTTGACGGGCGACGCGGGTTCGCGCCGCCCTTCCGCCAGCCCACTTCGAACCGGCGCGCCCGCCCCCAGAAGCGCCGAAGGCAGAACTGCCGCAGCAGCCGATGCAGCCAGAGATTTCAGCATGTCGCGGCGGTTCGGGGTCGCCCATGGCCGGTTATTTTCAAATCGCTTCGCGCCGATAGCGGCAGATTCCTCCCTGGCGTGTGAGGAGGTAAATTGATGTTTATGAGTCATAAGAAGCCTCCTTTCCCTTGCGATAGGTTTAAAAAAGAAAGAATTCACCACGGAGCGCACAGCGCGGCGGAGCCGCAACCACACAGGTTTTGTAGGGGCAGGCCTCGTGCCGCCCTCCGCACGGGCACCCACGAGGGGTGCCCCTACAAGAGGCGCAAAATGTTTGCTAAAAAAACAAGAAATTACGGTCTTGTTTTACAGGCCAACTGCCCATAAAACTCAACGACTCCACATACGAAATAGGCCCTGACATCCGCAATTGTTTGCGAAATTCTGGCCAGCAAGTTCTATCTCCCGGGTTTCTCGCTGAGTTTCGAAGCTGGTGGGGTCAAACCAATTTGCAGGCACGAACTTGATCCCAACGGAAACGTCACTCTCCGGAGCGATGCCAGACTGGAGCCCATGGGAATCAGCGAAACGCTTTCGCCCTTTCCGCTATTGAGGTTGATCATCCTTCCTTCCAGCCGGACGGGTGCCTCATCAAACGGGTAAAGGAGGTTCGCGTCTTGGTCGATTTTGAAGGCGAAACCGTAATCGTTTTTCCCCTGGTTGGGATCGAGCGCGTAGAACCAGTCAGCCCCCGTAACCGGCAAGTACGCCAAGTCCGCAAACCCTGGTACCTTGTATTTCTTGATGGTGAGAGCCCTCGCGGGAATCTTTAACGCGTACACCAGCGGTCCCCGCTGGAGGTAGAGTTCACCGTTCGAGGCCGGAAGCTCCACGATGGGCTCGTTGAATTCCATCTTCACCCGATCGCCTTTCGTCCACCTCTTGTGGACCATGAAGTAGTCTCCCTTCCTGGTCACTGTCCCCCCCGGGCAGGTCACCTGGGTGGAGTTCGACCAGTGGGGGTTGCGCAGCACGAGGGAGAAGTCCGCCGGCTCTTGCGGAGACAGAAGCATAGACACCACGGAAGAAAAGGGGTAGTCCGTGTTCTCGTCAATCCGGACCTCCACGCCTTTGACCTTGGTTTCCACCGAGGAGGGGCCATAGAGGAGTGCTGCCAGCCCATCATCCGGGGTTCGCATCCACATCCCGCGGACGTAAAGAGGGAAGATTTGAACCGCATTGGGGTTACAGCAAACCGCAAGGTCGCTGTGCGCGGGTGAGAACTTGTCTCGGCCCAGCACGGCCCCGTCCACCGCATACCGGTTGTCTCTCGTGCAGTAGGTAATCTCCTTCCCGTGCGCAGCTCGGGCGCCTTCCGCCGCGTTGAACAGAATCTTCTCGACGCTGTCACCAAGGTCACCCACGCCGGTTTTCTGTAGCCCAGAAACAAGGGAGGTAAGCAATTCCTTTATCGCACAGTATTCATAGTAGGCTTCCGTGGGGTCTGGCCTTCTCGCCTCGATGCTCTCCATGGCGATGGCCGCGCCGCTCGGCAACTCGTACCGCTGCAACTTGGTCAGCGCATTCTCATAGGCTTGGTGATATTCCGAATCTCCCGTGGAGTAGTAAGCCCAGAGGAGAGACCGGAGGAATTCATAGGTGTGCGGGCCATGATCGATCCAAGGCCTGTGAAGATCCAAGAGCGATGCTACCCTCATATCCTGAGAATGCGGGTCACCGCTCGCGCAGAAATCCTGGTACATCCACACGCCGAAGTCCCGATACTGGGGATTCCCGGTTAAGTCAAACAGGCGCTCCAAAACGTCCATAAACATCAACCCATGGAGGATTCCGCCGATTTTTTCACCGGGGATACAAAAAACGGTCATCTTGCCAGGGCCGTACTTCCCCATGGAACACTGGACAGCACGCTCGACGGCATGAAGAACTTCGGGCTTTCCGGTCAATTCGTAGTAAGCCAGTAGGCCGCGCAGGATACAGGTTTGTGTCCACAATTCGCCATTCCGGGGGCTCTGGGAGTAACGCAGTTGCGGGCTGTAGACCCCGATATAGCCATCGCTATCCTGGGTCTCCAAAATGTGTTGGACATAGGCGTCAGCCTCTTGCTGCGCCTGGGTATCCCCGGACAGATAGGCCATCATGATATAGCCCGTCCGCCAGTTGCCCTCGGATTCCCCGTTCCACCAAGCTTCTTCGGCATTGGCGGCGGCAAAGTTTGGCTTCTCCGGGGTGTTCCGCCCGCTTCCGAAAATGTCAGTCCCTACCTCCGGCGCGAGTTCCTGGAGATGCCCAGCAAATCCCTCCGCGAGGTCTCGTGCCATTTGCGCCTTGATCCAACGGGAGGGCTTGACTTCGCCAAGTTTCAACCAACTGAAAC
>JBEKAD010000110.1:0-10978 GCA_050018435.1 Terriglobia bacterium | reverse complement strand
ATCTTCCCGAGCTTCCCCGGGGCCGGGAAGGCTCGGGCCCCCCGCCTGCTGGCGGCTTGGGGATCCGATCGGCAGCGCTTTGCAGGGGCCGACAACAGGCCGTGCTTCGCCGGCCCCGCCCCTATCACCGTCCGCAGCGGCAAGAGCGAATGGGTTCATCGCCGCTTCGCCGGCCCGAGCTTTTTGTGCCAAACGTTTCATGAGTTCGCCGCCCCATCGCGCCTGCGATCGCCTTGGGCCAAGGCCTACTATCAACAAATGCGCGAGCGCGGTGCGGACCATCACGCGGCGGTCCGGGCCCTGGCCTACAAGTAGATTCGCATTGTGTTTCGTTGCTGGCAGGACCGTACGCCTTACGACGAGGCCCGCTACCAGCAAGCTCTCGAGCGCCGGGGTTCGCCTCTGGCCACAACTCTGCGCCGGCTCGCAGCTTCGCCGGCGCGCGCTTGAGCGAAACAATTCTTGACATCGATCCTCAGATGTCTTCAGGGTCGGAGGGCCGAACGTCACGTTTACCGGGGGCGCTGCCCCATAAGCGTTAACCTAAGAGCATCGGCGTCATCCGAAGCCGCGTTAGCAGCGACATCCTGTGGCCCACGGCGAACAGCCGTGGGATCGCACAGCGCAGAGTAGGTCGTGAGCCACGGTAGTGGCGACGTCAGAATCCCGCTCGGCCCGTCGGGATTCTGTCGCCCCTACCGCGGCTCAGGAAAATCATCCCATTTCCCGATTTACCCACGGCTGACGAAGCTGTGAAAAATCTGACAGGGGGCGATTTCACCTGGCGTGCCCCTACTGTTGAAGCAAAAGCCGGCGGTCATAGACCGCCGGTACAAAAAAACCAAAGTGACCCACTACCGAAGGGGTTGGCCGCGCAGGATCCGGGTAGGCGAGGCCCGTTCGCGCAGTTTCTGCCAAATGTCTGGACAGTTCGCTTGGGGTAGCGCTCGCATCATACCCGCAGAGTCCCGTTGGGACGGAGCTGCTACACTTTGCGCAACATTAGACGTTACGTAAGGAGTGCATCGAGCGGACCAGACGTACCACGGAACCGAGAACTCGACTCGGCAGGTGGATGACAAATGCGAAACTTCGGCTGAGGGCCTCGTGCCCGGGCTCGCGGCCCAGCGCCGGCACCTCCGACCGCGCCAAGAGCAGTGCCACGATCATGATGGTCATTACCACCAGAAACTGAATGAAGAAGAACATGAGGGCAATCCGGATGATGACTTCCATGCTAGCCTCCCCACCGGCCGGCGTCTGGGATTACCACGGGCTTAGCGCCGGGCTCGGCGTTCAGCCCTTTAATCGGCTGGTGAGTTGGCGTGCATGAAGGTTTCTCAACGCTGAGGCTGGGAAAACGAGGCTCTCAATGGTCGATGGTGGTGGGGATTTCTCGCCACGCTAGGACGCATTTGGGGAACTGCCGGAAGGGCGGGGCTGCGCAGGCTGCGGGAAACCCCGTCGGGACTGTCATTCTGAGGAGGTCGCCGCGGCGACCGAGGAAGCATCTCGCATTGCCATGAAAATGCGCAGAACGAGATCCTTCGCGCAGTTCACCCTGAGCGGCAGAGCGAGATTCTTCGCTTCGCTCAGAGTTTCTGACTTTTTTGATTTGTAGGCCATTTTCGGGTGCTTAAGTCTTTTGTTTTCAATCCCGACTTACGCGCGAATTCAAAAAAGTCACAGACTCCCAGAATGACAGCGAAGGGGTCTGCAGAAACTCGATGAACTGCTCATTTAAATCCAGCAATTTGGTTAAAGCGGACGGGAGGGCATTTTACCCGCTTTTTTGCACCCCCAGGACGGTCCCGGTGCTGTCCATCCTTGATCCCCGCACGGGATACACATATTAGCCGGGGGCAACGCCCCCGGAAAGCGCGCCCGCCAGAAGGTGCGACCCTGACAAGGGTCGGATTCGGGTGGAGTCACTTCAGTCTTGCGTCCCGCGGCCTGGGGTGGTGAAACCCTTTCAGGTTCGGGAATTGATCGTCGCGCTTACTTTTTGCGCCCCCAAAACGTCCCCGGCGTTGCCCCACAAGCGTTAACCTAAGGGCTTCCACATCGCCCGAAGCCGCGTTAGCGGCGACATCCTGTGGCCCACGGCGAACAGCCGTGGGATCGCACAGCGCAGAGTGTGAGTCCCGATCAAATCGGGACGACATCGGAATCCCGCTCGGTCCATCGTGATGATGTCGCCCCTGCCGGGGCCTAAAAATTCACTCTATCTCCCGATTTTCCCCCGGCTGGCGCCATGGGCTAAATGATGCCGCCCGCCTACGCGGGCTTTCGGGCGCCGCTAGCCGTTAGGTTAACGCTTTATGGGCCAACGCCCCCGGCTACTTTCTGGTGCCCTTGCAGGGCGTAAGAACTTTGTCTTCGGAAGGCACGACGCCCGCTCGTCCCATCCTCATGCTTGCTTGTCGACCCGAGTTTCTGCCCATCATGGGCAGCCGAAAGGCTGTCAATGCTCAGGATGAGAGCCGGGAAGGTTTTTTCCGCAGCCTGTTCAGCCCGACCGAAATCGCGGCTCTCTGCCCTCTGTTCGTCCCGCGCCCCGCCCTTCCCAACCCGTGGTGAGAAATCCGCGTTAGGCGGTTTCGTCCAAGATGAACGCTTCGCGCTCTGCGGCCCGGCGTTTTCGATCCTGGTGGCGGGAATCGTCGGGCTCGTCGTCGGGAATGCCGAAGGGCGCGTGGAGCGACAGCAATTGCGATGGCTGATGTGATTCAAAAAGCTCCCCTTCCGATTGCAGGAGTTCGTGGTAATGGCACTTCGTGTGTCCTTGCAAGGGGACGGGGAAAACGCAACCTTTTACCGAGCACCTCGCCGACGGCAAGGGGGCCGGGGGGTCGGAGGGCGGTTTTTCCGGCCGGGGAGCCGCCGAAGGGGTTGACGGCCCAGGAACGGCAGGGACGGGAGCCAGGCAAGGCTCAGCGGCGAGTGCGCCACAGGGCTCGGAGGGGGGGCGGGGCGGAGTCTTCGCGAGCGGGGGCAAAGGATAGATAAGATTAGACATATATTTAGTCCTCCTTTTGTATCGAGCGATTATGAAATCCGTGAGGGTAGGAAATTCCTGAGCGGCGACGTGACACTGTTTCCAAGACTGGGGAAATAGCTGCTGCCGGGCTCCAGGACAGATAAAGGCGGGCGCCCGGCCATGCCTTGCGGTCGGACTGGAAGCGGGGAAACGTCTTGATTTTTTGTCAAGAAATGGATTTGTCTTTCCCTGAAATTTGTAGAACGTGGTATGATAGGTGGCGTCAAAACCCAATTTTGGCGAGCACCCTAGCCGAGAAATTGCCAGCAGATAGTAGGCCACGGCAATAAAAGGCCAGTCCAGATGGGGCTGAGGGCCGCAGCCTGGGGGAAAAATCGCGAGGGACCCATTTTTCGGGAAGGCGCCAGTCCAGCGCAAGCCCATTGCCCCACGGGAGCCTCGGAGATTTAGTCCTTCGGACACGGGCCAAGCCGGACGGGTAAGGGAAGATCGAGCATAATGCCATTGACTAATTACCTCATGAGTATCGTTCACGTTAAGTTACCCTTTCAAGGACAGGTTCCTCAGATCACGAGATCGGAGGGGAAAAGGTGCTCACCCGAGGTGGGGGCGAGCGCCAGCGGGGCGGAGGTTTGTCCGAGGAGAATCCTCGGCAAGACCCCACGAGCAGACAAGAAAATTCTAGGCTAGAATTAGAAATTGTCAAGAACTATTTTGAAAGCGAGGTGCGCTAGAATGGAAGCCATGACTGCAGCGAAAGTTGTTCGCAGGGTTCGAAAGAGGATCGAGGTAAGCCAAGAGGGCTTGGCTCGGTTGCTAAATGCCACAAAAGGAGCAGTCCAGCACTGGGAGAGGGGCCGCAATAACCCCGATTTGGCACGGCTCAATGCCCTGCGCCAGCTTTGCCCGCCGGGAGCGGAGCGGAAGGAACTGGATACGCTTATCAAGCAAACCCAGTCCCGCCTTGCGCCTTTGCCGAATATTAAGCCTGGGGAAGTCGGGAAGGCTGGTGAGGCCGGGTCGGCGGTGGGAATCGCCGGCGGAAGCTTCATCTATCTTCGCCGCGAGAATCACAAATTGCAGCGTCAAGTGGCGCGCCTGGAAGGGTTGGTTCAGCGCCGGACCGAGCAACTACGGATCCTTGAGGACCTCGCGACCGAACTACAACGCGAGATGGCCAAGCTCAAGGCGAGCCAGGAAGTTGCTCCGGCGGCTGTGCCCGTCGCAACCACGCCCACACAGGAATAACCTCCCGCTGCGGGACGGAATTCCGGAAATTGCCCAAAGTTCCACACGCGCGGCGCGCAGGGTGGGGTGTGCGCGCCGCCCAGCCGGTTATGACTTTGCAATCCTGGGCTGAGCACACCCACCGTCCACCTGCGTGGCCTGTCCACACGAAGCCCTTCCCGGTGGGGAAGACCTTTAAACCCTGCCCGTCGTATGCGCCGGAGCCCTCCGGGGTCATCTACCCGGGAACGGTTTCCCCAGGGGCAGAACCTACAAAGCTCGACCCCAAGAAGAGGAAATATGGGCGGTTAGGGATGAGGTGTAGGAGTACCCTGGATCTAACATTCACGGGTTTGCCTGTGGATGCCCGTGTGCATCGCGGCCTAAGATTTCCGCAGTTGCATCAAACGGACGGAGAGCATGATCGGCGCGGCATTAACCTCTTTCTCCCGCGCCAGCATGTCCAGAAATGCGATAGCTTGGGTTAGAAGTTGGCGAGCATTTCCGCGCTCGCGCAATTCCAACAACAATCCAAAGGCCTCCCTTGCCATTTTTTGCGTATTTCTGGGTGTCGTTTTCATAGTTAACATTTCCCCTTTCCCCGATATGGTCCCACGACCCGCAGGGGGAGATGTGGAGAGCAATTTCAAGTCCCCAAACCTGAAACAGAAGTGTAACCACCTCATCTCTGCCCCCGTACCCGTGGAGCTGACGCGGGGCTTGCGGGCCGGAGGGGGAACTTATTCCCTACTACCTTTTATGCTATTAAGCGTTGGTAAGTCAACAATCTTGTCGTTGTGTGATGATTCAAGAGCCTATCTAGTTCTCGTTGCGGGCCAGGGATATTTCTCGCCGTTGACAAACATCGGCAACAAGCGAGGACAAATGTAGTCCCGGCGGGCTGAGCGGGGAGATGCGGCGAGGGCGACGGAGAGGACCTAAACTTGGGATGGCGATTTGACCAGGAAATACCCTTCCCCCGGCTCAGGGTGAATCCGGGGTGGATTTTCGGGCTACAAGGAGGGCGGTCATTTGGAGTCGCGAGGCTAGAATTGCGCCGCCCGGGGGCAGCGAAGGTCGTCGCCGCGCAGGGGTATTCTCGGATGCTCGTTAGAATCAATATTACGAGTTATACCCGATTGCATATGCTAAGCAAAAAAACACGAGTTTTTCAGCAAAGCGTTAGAAGTGGAACGCGAGCTCGGCCGTGACCGTGCGGGGCGTCACGTAGTGCGTTCCACTGAAGGTGGAAAGGAAATTGTAGAGCGCCTCTTTGTTCGTCAAATTGATGACAGAAACGCGGAGGCTCCATTTGTGCTTGTCACCGTTGAAGAGGTTGTCTTCACCCACCGCGAGGTCGAAGAGGTTGCGGGGCGCGATGCGGGGGGGGTTGTGATCATCGCTTTCTGTGCCTGCCGCTGGAATTTTCACCAGGGAAGAACTGTACTGGGATGCCGGGCACAGGCCGGTTGGACTGATCGGAGTCGTCGGGGTCGCAAACACGCCACCGCAGGAGAGTCCTGCCTGAAACTGCTGGTCGGGAGTCAAGTCAGAAAAGTCCACGACGGAGTCAGTCCCTGCCGGCGCATTCGCGCAATTGCCGCCCGCACAAGGCACGGGGCCCGCGACCAAGCCGCTATCGTAGCGCCAGTTGAAGCCGACCCAGGGGCCTCGCTTGAACGGCTGGTATTGCAGGTGAGTGGTTTCGTTGAACACTTCGTCGTGGTCAATCCGGAACACTCCGTTTCCTCCCTGCCCAGCCGGCGTGGCGCCAATTCCGCTGGCCTGCGGTTGGAAGAAACGGGCCGCCACGCTGGAGAAAAGCACAAAGGCCGTGAAGCCGTGGGTGTTCGGGACGCTAGCTCGGACGGCATATCCAGGGATCTTTGAGTGGTCCCACTCAATGGGGAAGGTGATGGGTGTGCTGCCCAGAATGCTGAAGTCGTAGGCCCTGTGCGTGTACTTCCAAATGTATTCGCCGTCCACCACCAAATACTTGCCAAAAGCTTGTTGGAGGCCGGCGTGGAGCTCATTGCGCGTGCCGGGAGTCAGTGGAACGGTAAGGCAGGGGTAGCCCTGGATGGTCGCCATGAGATCATTGACCACGGGGTCGTTGCATCCGTTGCTGGCCAGGATCAGATTCTCGTTAAAAGGTGTTTCCAGGATGCGGGCGTACGAAAACCGCAGCACCGTGTCGGTGGGCTTGATGTTGTAAGCGACCCCTATGCGAGGCTCGGCTTGGCGGTAAATGGAGATGCCGTTGTAGAAATCTCCGCGCAGCCCAAGGTTGAACATCCAATTCTTCACTTTGATGGTGTCCTCGGCGAATAGGGCCAGTTCCTTGATATCCGAGTGACCACGGAAGGTGTACAACCCACTGGTCGAATTCCGGCACCCATCGGAAGCCGGCAACTTCCCCGTTCGGGTCAAGTCGTAACAGGCGAGCAGAGGATCAAAGCTGCTATTTGCCTGGAAAGGTTCGTTGCAATTCACCGGATTGGTCAGCATCGGATTGGTGTTAGGACTTCCATCCACGTTAAAGCAAACCGGGTTAAATGTGGGATCGACGATGCCGAAGGAGTCGTTTTCCGTCAGAAAGGTGTGCTGGAAGTTGACTCCTACTTTCAGGTTGTGGATGCCTTTTGCATAAACGACATCTCCGTGAGCCCCGGCGTTTGTGAGCGTGCGATTTTGGCCAATGGTCTGTGCCTGAAGATCCGGTGTAAAGTCGGCAAATGGGTCCGCACTCGGGTAATAGTTATATTGATCGCGCCGAACGTAGCCGCCGAACGTGACCACAGTGTTGGATTTAACCAAACGCGTCCAGGTGGGTGCGATGTTCAGGGTCTTGATCTGCGCATGCTGATCGGCGGGGCCAACTAACACTCCGTTGGGACCCAGGCCATTGTTGTCGACGACCAGCCCCGTCCATGCCGTGGCGTTTTGGGCGTCGTATGAATTCGGCGTCTGGTACCAGGAGCGCGTAAACTGGAAGTTCAAGTTCACCGTGGCCTTTTCCGAGGGCTTAAAGTCAAAGCGATCGAACAGGTTCTCTTCATTACCCCGATCATGCATGACGTTAAGCTCCGGCGGATCGAGAAAGCGTGTGGAATTCAGCCCATTGGCGGAAATGAAGTTGCCCCACTTGTCTTTGCCGTAGGCAAGGTTGAAGCCGGCGTTCGTCGATCCGAACGTGCCGTAAGAGGCCGTCACTTCGCCACGCGGCTTAGTCTCCCCCAGGCCTGACCGTGTAGTGGCGACAATGACCAAGCTAGTTTTGTCGCCGTATTCCGCCGGGGGAGCGCCCTGGATCACTTCCAATGACTGCACGGCATCAATCGGAAGCTGATTCGAGAAGATTTTGCTTTGCTGGTCAGAAATAGGCTGGCCGTCAATTGAGAAGGAGTTTTCCGCGTGATCGCCGAATCCATGGAAGAGCCCGTTCGAGTCGGCGGAGATCCCGGGCGCAGACAACGTCACCAAAGAACTGAGTGACGAGGACTGACTTTCGAGAGGAAGCTTGTCGAAAAGGGCTCGATCGACATCCGTATGGGAGGTGGAATCAACCTCGATCAGGTCCGAAGCTTCGGTGGTCACCGTCACCGTCGTCTTTCCGCTGGCCAGTTCCAGGGTGATGTTTAGATTGACGGGGACCGAGGAGCTGAGGTCTACGTCCTGCACATGCGGAGCGAAACCTGCCTCGGTAACCGTGAGGTGATACGGATTAAAGGGTATGTTGGTGAAAGTGAAGCTGCCCGAAGTATCCGTGGAAGCCGTGCGTTGAAAGCCGGTCACAGGATTGTAGATTGTCGCCGTAGCGCCGGGAATCACGGCGCCCGAAGGATCCTTCACCGTGCCCTTGATCACTCCGGCGCTCCCCATGCTCTGTCCGGCAACCCAAGCGGGAAGAGCGGTGATCTCGAGGGATAAAATCAGGATAAACAATGATGCGCGTCTACCAACCATATAGTCTCCTCCTTGAGGCTCATGAAAATTCTTGCGTCGAATTGAAATGAGGCAAAGCTCTCAGGAGAGAGGAGGAGCGCGGGCAAGAAGCGACTGCGTGAGGTTGGGGGAATATCGCGCCTGTCGAGCTATAGGCTGATAATTGGATTCCTGGTCCGGCTTCTGAACAAACGATTGGACCGCGGGGCGAACCGAGCTGCTACGAACGATCTGGCAGAGGGGGCAGAGCGGACTGAGCTCCTGGGCAGCGTGCAAGTAAGGTCCACCCTGGTGCTCAAACTGGCAGACCCTGGCAACTTCGCTATGGTGGTGAAAGATTTCGGCTGTAAAGAGGTGGATTTCACCCGTGAGCAGCAAGCCCACCATCAGGGCGCGCACCCAGTACCTGTGCCGATGTTTTCCCCAGCCTCTCAACTTGGTAGTCTCGCTCTTTCTTGGCTTGGACTCGATGTTTCTACTTAGCCCACCCCGTTATCCATAATACCATAAATGCTGCCACCGGGGGGAGTGCCTAATACGCCTAATCCGCGATTTCGCAAAGTAGGGAATGATGATTGTAGGGAGGCTAATTTATGCGTGGTGGGCTGGCTTTCCGTTGGCAGTGGGTGGTTTTCCGGGGGGCTGAGCGGTTCAGTGACCGGGAAGCAGGCAGCATTGGGTCCGCAGGGGACGAGGCGGGCGTGGCGCTCCCGGGGGGGCGGGAGCAGGGGGATTGTGCGGCGGTCTTAGCGGGAGTCGAAGCGCGGGGGTAGGAAAAAGTAGCCGAGGAGTCGGGCCGTCTCACTCGACGTGGGCGGGGCTTGGGGAGCGTGGCTGACGACTTGACGATGATAAAAGACGAGGCTCAGAGTATAGGCCAGAGCTCGAAGCAGGGTCAGCGTCACCAGCCCCCGGGGCTGAGGGACGGAGGGGAGTTGGAGATGGGCCTAGAGGCCCGTCCGGAAAAGCGCTTCTTGGAAAATCGTGCGTCGGAAACAAAGGGCTTATGGTTCGAGAAACCGCCAAAAACCTTGTTTCCGGACGGCCCTCTAGGGTTTCTCCCGGGCTTTTTCCTTCCTCCCCTTCTCGCGCCACCAGCGGCGCAGATTCAACTGGCCGATCATCGCCGCGGCCTTCAGAAAACGCCGGTGCAACTCCACCCGACGCCGGACCTCCGGGGCCTCTTCGGCAGGTACCTGGAAGGTTTTCAGCTTCCCTTCCCACCAGACGGAAAGTTGATACTGGCTGTGGAGGTGCTCGCCGTCCGCGCAGCGGCAGTTGGGCTTACCGCAGACGCGCTGGCGCTCGACGAAAGAACCCGGCAGCATTTCGCGCAGGGCACCCAGGCTGCGGACGAGACGGCCACGCCATTCCAGTTCGGGATCAGGGGGCATAAGGGCCCGCTTATCTGACAATTATATTAATGTCCGTACACGGCCCTGTCAAAACCCTTGGAAGATTTGCAAAAATGCCTTCGTCAGGAAGAAAGGTGGAAAGTTGGGAAGCATCCAAGAGTTATCGACACCATTGCCGACGGTATGCGAAATCGCTGGCGGAGGAGAGCAATGGGGGGAGCATCGGCCAAGGGCAAGGGGCGGCACAAGCGTACCGCCCCCTCGATGGCGAGAGATATTGCTTCGTTGGCCGAGGCCTATATGCCCGCTTGCTTTGCCGTCTTGCGAAGCACCTACACGGCCACAGAAAGCAAGTTACCGCGCGGCCTGCTGCTCGGCGAGTTTCCCAATCACCGGCAACATAAATTTCTCGCCGTTGTAAGCCTTGTAGATAAGGAAGATCACCACTGCCAGACTTCCAAACACAAGGGTGAGCCAGAGGATGAAACCCAGAAGCCAGCCCACAACTGGAACAAAAGCGAGGACAAACCCCACCACCATCATCACAATCCACAGCACAAACATTGTCGCAGCGAAAAAGAGGCACTGAAAAGAGTGGAACCGGATGAACTTGTCCTTGTTGTACGGTTCCATCACCAGGAAAAGAATCGCCGGTATGAAGGTGACGTAGGCAAGCGCTCCCGCCATGTTGGGAGTCAGCCCCCCTCCTGCGCTGGCCGTCGCTGCCGGTGCGGTGGGGGCTGCCGCCGCACCCACCGGTGCACCGCATGCTCCACAGAACGTCACACCTTCGGCTAATTGCGCACCGCACTTCGCACAGAATGCCATGCCCTTATCTCCTTTCGCGGGACCCCTGAGCTCGTAGCGTCGTTCCCAGCCCACCGATCAGGTACTCTTGCTCCAAACCCGGTCTCCGCTTTCTATGAGGATGCTATTGACTATCGACAGGCGAGCTATTCCTACCACAAAGACTCTGGCGAAACAAGTGGGAAATGCATCTTGGCCGTGGGGAGTGGCGCCAAGGGCCGATGGCAAACCCTCTGCCAAGCGACCCGGTGCTTACTTCTCTCTCGCCCCCAACGCCCCTGGCTTCGGCTATACTGCCGGTTCCCGATGACCGCAAACCCTCTGGCCTTTCTCGTCTCCAGTTCGTCACGCGAGCGCCGCGCCCTGGCGGCGAGCACCTTGGGCTGGATGCTCGACGGCATGGACGTTACGCTCTACGCCATGGTCCTGCGCGAACTTCTGCGCGAGTTGCAACTCACCACCGCGCAAGCCGGCCTGCTGGCCTCCGTCACGCTCGTCGCTTCGGCCGTGGGGGGCATTCTGTTCGGATTGCTTGCCGATCGCTTTGGGCGCCGCACGGCCTTGATCATCAGCATTGTCGTTTACTCGGTGTTTACTGCCGCTTGCGGATCCAGCCATGGCCTGTGGGAACTGGCTGCCTGGC
>JBEKAD010000109.1:0-11183 GCA_050018435.1 Terriglobia bacterium | reverse complement strand
TTTTTTGTCCCTCTCCGGGGGGAGAGGGGGGACCGCAAGGCGGTGGGTGAGGGGTCTTTTCGCGGATGATGCATTCGTAGCTCTGTACGTATGCGGCACGCTGGACTTTGACGGGGCCCTGAAAGCACCCGCGCCGGCTTGACATACGTTCGCAATAATGCGAACATACAGGAGACACAAGGTACCGATCGTTGAGGTCATCTTTTTTCAGGAGGCCGAAGGCAAGACACCGCCTTTGATTGAATGGTTAGACGAACTCCCGCAGAAGGCTCGCCTCAAGTGCCTCGTACGTCTCAAAAGGCTGGAGGATTTGGGGCACGAACTTCGACGGCCGGAGGGGGATTATCTGAGGGACGGTATTTACGAGCTACGGGCAAGCTACCAGGGAGTTCATTACCGGATGCTTTACTTTTTCCACGGAAGAGTGGCCGTGGTTCTAACTCACGGCGTAGTGAAGGAACGGGAAGTACCCACTAAGGAGATCGACAAAGCCATCCGAGCGAAGGGGGCATTTGAAGGGGACCCAAGTGCCCACACCTTCAGGCCAGCGAGGTAGGAATGCCGAAGAAGAAGCAATTCAAATCAAAAGCCCTTCAGTTTACATATGACCGTTATGTCGGCCAAGACCCGGAGTGGGCGGCTTCCTTTGAAGAGGAACTTGCCGCCGCGGATGTTGCCAGCCAGATTTATAAGCTTCGTACACAGGCGAGGCTCAGCCAGAGGCAGCTTGCGGCAAGAGTGGGGACGACGGCTTCTGTCATTTGTCGGCTGGAGGATTCCGACTACGACGGCCACTCCCTTTCCATGCTCAGACGAATTGGGGCGGCCTTAGGGAGAAACGTCAAGATTGTCTTCGTTACACCCGCGCGCCGGCGTGCCACGGCATGATCTTTTCATCTGAATGGCCCGCCTAGGGTGATTCAAGCGCCCGACCAAATGGTATTCCCATGCGACAGCGGTTTGTGACGCGTCATGCGAGGGGTAAATCTTATCCCATGCGTTTGTCGCCCGCCGAGTTGCGGCCCGGGGACTATGAAGAACTCGATACGATGGAAGGGCAGGCCTTCGACGAAGCATTCTGCGTCGTTGAGTTCGAGTGTGTACAGGGAAGATTAATTCCAAAACATTTCGGAATGCATGAGGGAAGGTGCAACTGAACTAGGATCTCGTCCCCTATGGGCAAGGAAAAGCCGCGCACCCACAGAATAGGTCCGCGCTACCCTTCCGCTAGTTCGCCCGCTCGATGTATTTGCCTTCAGCGGTATCGACGCGAATCGTCTCACCTTCAGTGATGAAGGGCGGCACCTGGACCACCACGCCGGTTTCGAGGGTGGCGGCTTTGGTGACGTTGGTCGCTGACCCCCCCTTGATGCCCGGCTCGGTTTGGACCACCTTCAGGTCCACGGTGGCAGGCAACTCGACGTCCACGGGCCGGCCCTCAAAGAAAGCTACCTTAAGCAGAACGTCGGGCATCATGTACGCGGCGCGGTCGCCCACGCTTTCCTTGGCCAGGTGAATCTGCTCATAATTCGCGGTATTCATGAAGTAGTACGAATCACCGTCGGAATAAAGGTACTGCATCTCGACTTCGTCGATAGCGGCGCGCTCCACCGTATCTTCTGAGCGGAAGCGGTGGTCAATCAAAGCGCCGGTGCGCAGATTGCGCATGCGGGCCTGCACGAATGCCCGCAAGTTGCCAGGCGTGCGATGCTCGGCCTTGTGGATGGTAAAAAGCTCGTTGTTGTGCCGGATGATCATTCCGGGCCGGAGATCATTCGCATTCATAATTGTTCCTTCGTTCTGCTGATGGTGGGGCTTAAAACAGGATGGAGAACTGGGAGTCCTTTCCCGCAAGAGCCCGAATATGGAATCTTACCGGCTTCCTGGCCTCCCGTCAACGACAGCTAATCGAGAGTGGGCAGAAAGCAGTGTGCAGAAGGCAGCGATCCTCACGGCCTCGAGATACGGCCAGATTTGGCGAAGCAATTCTATGGTAGGATACCGCTTCGGTCAAACTTTGAGCATTCTGCTGGATACGCTCACTGCACCACCGAGCCACAACTGCAAATATGGGAATGAACCAGCGACTCAGGTACCGTGGTGCATACTGCCCGAAGCTAGGAAAGACAAAACGGAAATCCCGGCTGAGAACTTTGCTCTTACAAAACAGCTTAATTCGTTCTTGAGGGAGTGGTTAAAGCCATGCTTGGTGCTAGCCCTGCCGTCGAAGTCTTATTGCCAGTTCATAATGAGGCGGAAAGTATCGAAAGTACAGTCCGGGAGATCTACGAAGTATTGTCGCCACGAGTAGCGGTGCGATTCATCATCTGTGAGGACGGAAGTGTGGATGACACGAAGCAGGTGCTGCTCCATCTCAGCCAACTGTTTCCCATCAAGCTCCTCATGAGTGGCGAGCGCAAGGGTTACTCCCGTGCGGTGATTGATGGAATGAAGTCTCTCGAGGCAGAGTACCTATTGTGTCTGGACTCCGATGGCCAGTGCGACCCAAAAGACTTTGGGAAGTTCTGGGATGTTCGCGACCGCCAGGATGTGGCCATCGGCTGGCGCGTTAACCGCTCCGATAACTTTCTTCGGAAGGTCCTTTCGCGCACGTTCTATCATGTCTACCAACTTCTTTATCGAGTGCCGGTCCACGACCCAAGCTGCCCTTTTGTGCTTGCGCACAAGCAGGTGATTGAGAGTGTTGTGTCCGAATTGGGGGAGATGAAGCAAGGTTTCTGGTGGGAATTCATGGCGCGTGTTCACCGGCGCGGATTCTCCATCCGGGAAATCCCCGTGAACCATCGCGGCCGCTCCGCAGGAAAGACTCAAGTATACCGGCTCAGCCGTATGCCTGCCATTGGCTACCAGCACTTTGTGGCGCTGTTCAAAATCTGGCTGCAGACCCGGAAAAAGATCTGATTGGCTCCGTCGCTATTCGACGCTGAAGCAGGTCGACAGTGGGTGGCGGGGCAGGAAAGAGAATGGATACAACCCATCGATTGGGAAACAAGCACAAATCCCGCGGATCCTGTGAACCCCTCGGGTATCATCAGGTGTCACGGTGTACCCGCTCTCACACCTACTGCCGGACCGTAAAGGTACTTGGCCCTTGAAGGGGATGCGGGACAGTACGGATGCTTCCTTCTGATGAATGCCCTCACGAACCTGGCGTTGACAGCGCCGGGTGGAGAGGTTTCTAGCCGACGGAGTTTCCCCATAATGTGCCCGATTGATCGCGTAGAAATGGATTCCCCACCAAGTTCTTGCTCCCAGCCAAGTAAAGACCACCCGCTGTTGCAGACGAGGTTGTTCAGCTTGGTGGGTATCTCCCGCAAATCCTGGTTACGCAGCATCCTGACTTTTGCCGCCGGTTTCGGTCTCGTGGCGCTACTGTGCCGCAAACTGGAATTCAGTAGCATCATTCAGCTTCTGGAGCATACGTCCCTTCCCTTGCTGGCGCTTTCGGTGGCGGCGCTCTTTACGTTCTACATCCTCCGAGCACTACGATGGGCGATCATTCTCCAATGGAAGGTCAGCTTCGGACCGCTCTTCGCGTATTCATCCATCGGGTACTTGGTCAGCTCGATCGCGCCCGCGCAAGCGGGGGAACTCGTAAAGCCGGCGTTGGTACAAGCCCGCCACGGCCTTCCCTACTTTGCCACCGCCGCCTCCGTGGCCGTCGAACGATTGCTGGATGTGGCCACACTCGTGCTACTGGGAGTGGCCGCAATGTTTGCTCTACCCAGTCATGCCCTGGGGCCGGTATGGATTGTTGCAAGCTTGAAGGCCGGCGGGGTGGTCTGTGCATGCGCTCTCCTAATCTTGGGTCTTAGCAGCCGATGGGCCGACAGCGTCCTGCGAATAGTCTCGAGGACACTCTCCCTGCTGCGCCTCCCGCCTCACCTCAATGAGCGGATAACAAACATGGTGAGGATGTTCCTACAGGGAACCGGTGGGGCGCTCTCGCCATTCACCCTTTTGTACGCGCTATTGTGCAGCATGGTGGTGTGGGGGGCCAATGCTGTATCTGTGGCGATGATCTATGGAGCAGTGAACGGGCGCGTTCCATCGCTTCCAGTGGTTACGCTAGGCTTTGCAGTCTTTTCGCTGGGATTGGCGATACCTCTGACGCCCGCATACGTTGGACAGTATGAAGGCTTGTGGCTGCTCGTGTTCACGAGCCTGCATGTGGCGTCCAAGAGCGATGTGCTCGCCGTCGGACTTCTCTGTCATAGCCTGATTCTCCTGACGATTGTATTCTTTGGCCTTCTGAGCCTTGGGCTATTGCGGCTGTCTGATGGGTCAGGAAGATCGTCCAGGGATAACCCGAGAGTGCATCCCTAACCCACAATGCACGTTTTGTGTCCCCCTTGCCGTGCGTTATAATCCCGGGCGGTCGCTGTTCCTCCTCAGCCAGAGCGGCTCGCCCAAGGCGCGTGCCGGAACCGTAGTAGTAAAGTTTGATTTTTGTGCGGCAGTCTATGACTCCCGCATCGTGGCTCATCGAACTCCGCTTCAGCGAACTGCGCGACTATCGCCGAAGCACGTCGTCCTTGTACCCTACGACCGGAATACTGTAGATTGGGGAGCCGGCTTGACCTACGCTTGACCCGCTTACCGGTTCACCCGGGAAAGCGTAGCGCCGGAGATGATACCTGTGGGGGTGTTACCAGTTTGCTGGTCTCTAATCGCTCGCGCGCTTGGCTCTATGGGGGGCTCGGTCTGGTTTTCCTGCGGGCTCTCCCCAACCTTCGGTACCCTATTGGGCATGATGAAGCCATCTTTTGCGTAATCGGGCAGGGGCTTCTGCGTGGCCAGCTCCTCTACCGCGATCTTTGGGACCTCAAGCCCCCAGGCATCTTTTACATTTATGCCATCATAGTCAAGCTCTTCGGGCACGTAATGTGGTCCGTGGGGGTGGTGGATATTCTCTGGCTGCTCGTCATTTCCTGCTGCATCTTCTATTTTGCCCGCTGTTACCTGGGGGCGCCGGCCGCGGCACTGGCGATGGTCTTCAACGCTGTGCGGCACTGCCGGCAAGGGTACATCCATGCCGCCCAGCCAGAAACCTTCTTGATGCTCTGCGTGTTCGGCGCCTGGTTCCTGTTGCGTGGAAATGACCCCTCACCCCCGGTGCTCGGGGCCCCCTCCCTCGTACCTCGGGCACCCTCTCCCCAAGGGAGAGGACAAGGTTGGGCCCTGGAGGTAACACGGTGCTTCGCGGCAGGTCTGTTGATGGGCGCGGCCCTCTGGCTGAAATACAACGCCGTCGCGTTTTTCCCTTTCCTCGTGCTCGTGCCGTTCCTGGATTTCCACGCGTGGGATCAAGGGTCGTTGCGGGTGCGAATGAGGATCCCCTGGAAAAGCTGGTTGGGGCGGATGTTGTTCGTTGCCGCTGGCTTCGTTCTCGCCATCCTCGGAGTGTTCGTGTATTTCTGGGCTTCCGGCGCATGGCCGGCCATGAAAGAGACTGAGTTCGTGGTGTTGCCCCGCTGTCGCGCCACCGGCTTTCCGTGGGACTCATCCTTTCCCGTCTGGGCTCTTCGCCGCACCCAGAATCATTTGGGATTTTGGACCGAGGTCATGGCCCCACTCAGTTTGCTGACTGCCTGGAGGCGACGCGAACTGCGCTATCTTGCTCCCGTGTTATTGCTGGCACTGGCCGGGTTTATTTGCGCGGCCATGCCGGCCCGTTTTCTTCTCTACTATTTCGAAGCCTGCTATCCCTTCTTTTCGATGTTCTGGGGATATATGTGCGTCAAGACCTGGGAAGGCTTCCAATATGCCCGGCGCGTCTTCGAGCAACGCAGATGGGCACTGGCCCGCACCTTGCTTTGGCTGGTCCTTTCGAGCCTCGTCTTCTCCCTTTTTGCCGAAGAGGGTGTACGGATTGTCCAGCAGTATCAGTTTCTGGGTGACTGGTGGCGGAATCCGGAGCTTTCATACAAAGTCTATTACTACCAGTTTACGATGGAGACACTCTCCGAGCAACTGCGCGTCATCGACTTTCTGAAAGAGAACTCGACCCCACAAGATGAAGTCTACGTCTGGGGGTTTGCTCCGCTCATCAGTTTTCTGGCGCAGCGACGAAATCCCAGCCGGTTCGTCTACGACGAACCGCTGATCTCCACCTGGGGCCCGGAGAGCTGGCGACAGGAACTGGTTCGCACGCTCGAAACAAAGCGCCCTCGCTACATCGTCGTGGAGCGCGGCGATCCGAGCTTCGAAATGACGGGCACGATGATGGATTCGGAACAAAGCCTGCGCGCGTATCTTCCTTTGGCCAACCTCCTGAAGCGTCAATACAAGCCCGCCGTCAATTACACGGCCTTTGAGGTTTACGAGTTGAGGAAAAGTCCGGAGCCCGATTGCCGACCCGCGAAGTCTGGAGGACAAGGCTGACCAGGATTGGCGTGCCGCAGGCTGCTTGGCGCCGCCGCGCCTTTGCGTGAGAATGTTTTCCATGCCTGAATGTGAAAAGCCAAACAATTTCACGCCAAGGCGCAAAGCCGCGAAGCAGCCGACTGTTAGATTTCGACCTTAATGAGGCTGAGCACAATCAGTGTCGCCAGGGTGAAGAGCGAGATGATCAGACCCCGGCGCAGGCCATGTTGGCGGTAGTCGAAGCGGAGCTGATGCTGGCCGGCACCGGCATAGACGGCGCGGAAGATCTGGTTGGCGCGGAGGACGGGCGTCGGGCGGCCGTCGAGGGTCGCTTGCCAATTGGGATCGAATCGATCCAGTAAGACGACGTAGGCGGGGCGCGCGAGTTGCGCCCGAAGGGTGACGGAGTTGAGATCGCGATGCACGATTTGCACTTGCCCGGCGGGCGCGCTGCCGCTCACCGCAGGTGAGGCGCCCGCTGTGGCGGCGAGAATGACCGTGTTGAGCGCGTCAAAATCCGGTGAGGCCAGGTGGTCCAACGTCTCGGTGGAATTCATCGAAAACAGGGAATTGCCCGCCACGTAGGTCCGCGGCATAAAGCACAAATCCTCATACAACCGGCTTGGCAGCGCGGATCCATTGAAGACGTCGCCGATGGCACGGATCGCGGTGGAATCAGTGGGTGTGAGGCGAAGGATGTACTTCACATTGGTGCGGCCCAGCAGGCAATCGACGCGCAAGGGGTCCGACTTCGTGCGTTCGAGGTATATCTTGACATCGTAGAGAAAGGGGGGCACCGAGCGCTCTGTGTCGCTGTTAATGCTTCCCTCCACGCGGTAAAACATGGAGCCGGTGTAGAGTTGGAGCCGCGCCCTGAACGCTCCTTGCGCGACTTCCGAGAGGCCGTGCGCGGCGGGTATGGATTGAAAATTGACGAAGGTTTGTAGATTCGTGGCATCGGATGTCTGGGCAGTTGGCCATAGCGATAGGAAGCGATAAGTTCCGGGTGGGTCCTTGAATTCGGCCAGCACGGGAGGCCGATAGGTGTAGAAGCTCTTCGGCACGGTGGGGTTCGCTTCGGAGTTCACCAAAACCAATTGGCCCATGGCCAGCAGCGCAAGGACATACAGACCCGGACGCGCCCACTTCTTCCCTTGTCCCAGGCCGGAAATCAATACAAGCCCGCCCAAGCAGAATCCGGCCAAGCCGGGAAGCTGCAAGCGGAGTATGGCGACTAGATAATCCGGAATCTTGGCGAGGTCGTAGGGGGTTTTCTCGAGGCGGAGGAGCTCCCAGCGAATAGGCGACATAATGAGACCGGGCGCGAGCCACGCTATGCCCAGAACCAGGACCGTGCAGCCCAAGAAAATTTGGAGCGGCAACGCAAGGCGTTTCCGGGGAGCCTTCCAGAGGGGAGCCGCGCAACGCAGTGCATCGAACCCCCAGCCAGCGAGAATCGCCACAAGGAACGTCACGTGCACCAGCAGCTTTATGGGAAAGCGTACGACTGTCAGCGGCGGCAGGAGTAAGCGGGCCAGGGCGAAGACCGGAGTGAAGTGACCGAAGGAAAGCAGCAGGACTATTCCCGCCGCGCCGGCAACAAAATGGCGGCGGCGGTCGGCGCTCATCGCCCAGCCCGCCAACGCAAAGAAGAACGGCACGAACCCCAGGAAATTCGAGACATTATAGGGGTCGTTTTGATCCGATATCAGCCAAAGCCAGCCGGGAGGGCCTGCCAGGAGGGAGCCGGAGAAATTGGGCGTGAAAATTTCCAGGAAGGAAAGTGGATTCACCGACCAAGTGACGATTTCCCTGAAACTCAGGCCATTGCTGCGGTGAGAATTATTGAGCATGTCGGCGGCCGGCAGAAACTGTACCGCGCAGAGCAGCAACATTCCGCAGCCTACCAGGAAGAAGATCGCCAGCAGCCGGATGTTGGGTTTGGACCAAGGCTTGTGCCATGCGCCACAGCGATAGAAAGCGTAGGCGAACGAAAGGCCGAAAGTCGCCATCATGGTCAGCGGTTCAGCGGCGAGCCATTGCAGCGAGAAAACCACAACGAGCAAAACCCATGATCGCAGGCGTTTGCTTTCCAGGGCGCGGTCGGTAGCCAGCAAGGCCCAAGGGATCCAGGCACAACACGCCACCGTGTTATAGAAGTTACCCAAAGAGAGCACCTGCCCGCTGAAAACAAAGACGAAAGCCGCGAAGAAAGCCGCCGGGTACGACTGCCCCCAGACCCGCGCCAGCAGGTAAGTTCCGATCCCCGCCAGAGCAAAATGCACAACGAAGTGCAACGTGTAGGTGAGATCGAAAGGGAAAAGAATGAGCAGTAGTGTGTAGGGATAAAAGAAGAGCAGATTGGGATTCGCCAGAACCGGCTGGCCGTAATTTAGATAGGGATTCCAGTAGGGAAGCGAACCCTGCCGGCAGAGCTCACGGATGAGACTAGTGGTAGGATAGGTGTAATTGCAGATGTCGCGATAAAAGAACATCGCGGATGTGAACAGGACCCGCCAGAACATGCCGACGAGACTTACCACGAGCAGCACCACGGCCACCCCATCACGGCGAGTTAGTCGAAAAGGGTGAGGCGTCGCGTCAGGGTCTTGGCGTGAAGTATTGAAGTTGGATGTATTCATGCGATCACGTATGTAGTCTCTTGAAAAGGCCCTCCGGGATCGCGCGCACTATGAGCATGACCACCCGCCAAAACCAGGGGACGTAAACCACATTCTTCCGGCGCTTCACGGCACGGTAAATATCCCGCGCCACGGCCTCGGGTGGAGCGACCAGCGGCAGTTTCGCCCTTCCGAATACCATGCGCGTGTCGACGAAGCCGGGTTTCACGGTGATGACCTGGACGCCGCTGTGGTAAAGCCGGTTGCGCAGGCCTTGAAGATAAGTGGTCAGGCCGCCCTTGGCGGACCCATAGAGGTAATTGCTCTGGCGGCCGCGGTCGCCCGCCACCGAAGAGAGCGCGCAGATAAATCCCTTGCGCTTCTGCTCAAAATGGTTGGCCAGGACATGGAGAGCAAGAACAGATCCGGTAAAGTTCGTATCCAGAATCCGGCGCGCTTCGTTCAAATCCTTCCGTGCCGTTTCGGGATCTCCCAGGTAGCCGGTGCAGAGAACGACTCCCTCCAGCGAACCGCCGGCAGGAGCAATGCACGCCGCGAGCGCCGATTCCAGGGCCTCGAAGTTCAGCACATCGACTCTCTCGGCGCGGGCGCTCACCTTGTGGCGCAGGTTCAGGTCGGCGGCGAGAGCTTGCAACTCTTCCAGGTCGCGGCCGGCGAGAATGAGATCGTGCTGATGCGAGGCAAATTCCGCCGCCAAGGCCCGGCCGATGCCGGCATTAGCGCCCAGAATTAGAACAGTCGGCACGAAAACTCCTTCATTGGTGATTGGTGATTTGTGATTGGTGATTGAACAACTCCTTCATTGGTGATTGGTGATTGGCGATTGCCGATTGTCGATTCAACTATATGAAAATCGACCATCATCAATCGCCAATCCCCGACCACAAAGCGTCAATCGCCAATCACCAATCACCAATCACAAATCACCAATCACAAATCTTCAGCCTCCGGGCCAGCGATGACGAAATCAATCTCTTTGGGTCCAATTTCCGCTGGATGGCTCGGAAGGATTCGAGTTTGGGGTACATGGCGGCAAAATCCTCGGCGCGTAGGACAGCATCCTTCGCCAAATAGATGCGCCCACCGTGATCCAGAGTCATCCGGTCAAGTTCGTGGAGAAAGGGAATGAGCCCGCGAGCGACGGGAATATCCAGGGCCAAAGTGTAGCCGCGCAGCGGGAAGGAGAGCAGACCGGGGCCGGCATCGCCGAAGCGCTTCAGGACGGCCAGGAACGACGCGCGTCCGGAGCGCGCCAACCGGTCCAGGATGGTGCAAAGGCCGGCGCGGCCACTCGCCTGCGGAAGCGCAATCTGGTACTGGACAAATCCGCGCTTGCCGTACATCCGATTCCACTGGTTGATGGCATCGAGAGGATAAAAGAACTTTTCAAAGCTCACCAGTTGCCGCGGTGCGGTGTGGTGAACGGCGTAGTAAGCGGTGTTGAATGCCTTCACGGTCAGCCGGTTCAAAGTCCCCGAAGGGAAGTCGAAAAAAAGATTCCACCGGGGGGCGGTGGGAGCTGCCAGTGCATGCCGAACACGTGCGGGCAATTCGGCCGCCGCCGCGTGATTGCCCCGCATCAGGACGCTGCGGCCCATGGTTGTGCCTGTGGCGAGGGCGTCGATCCACGCCACCGAGTAATCATAGCGCTCGTCGGAGGCTTCCATCGTCGTCAAAGCGTCCTCGAGACTTGGAGCTTTGTAAAAGTCCACCAAGACATAGGCCGAATCGACCCGCCGCAGTCGCAACCGCGCGCTCAGGACGACTCCCGTCAGGCCCATGCCGCCCACCGTCGCCCGGAAAATTTCGGGATGGGCGGCCGGGGAGCAGAGCAGAACTTCGCCGGTGGGAGCCAACAGCCGGAAATCCAGAACGAAGTTGGAAAAAGATCCGTCTTGGTGATGGTTCTTGCCGTGAATGTCGGCGGCAATGGCTCCGCCCACGGTCACATACTTTGTTCCCGGTGTCACTGGCAGAAACCAACCGCGCGGAAGGAAGTATTGAATGATCTCGGCGAGGCTCACACCGCCCTCGCATTCGAGCACGCCGGAAGCGCTGTCGAAGGAGAGAAAGCGGTTGAGCAGGACCGGCCAGATCACGCCGGCATTTTCGTTTAGAGCGGCGTCGCCGTAGCTGCGCCCCAGGCCGCGAGGA
>JBEKAD010000108.1:0-11185 GCA_050018435.1 Terriglobia bacterium | reverse complement strand
GCTGGACTTCTATCGCGCGTGGTTGCTGATTCCGAAAACCACGTTGCCGGTGGGTCACCCGCCGCTGGTCATGATCTATCTGGGCATCGTGTGGCGTCTTTTCGGGTATTCGGCGTGGGCAGCGCGCGGCGCAATGACGCTGATCGCGGCGGCGACGGTCACATCGCTCTATGGGTTGGGGCGTCGCGTAGCCAGCCGTGAAATCGCCGCCTGGAGCGCACTCCTCCTGGCGCTTTCGCCGCTCTTCTTTGCGCAAAGCACCCTCGCGCACTTGGATCTTGCCGCCGCGCTTTTCACCACCTTGGCGGTTCTGTTTCTGCTCGGCGATCAGCTCTGGCTCTTCGCCCTGGCAGCTTCGTTGGCCGTTCTCAGCAAGGAAACCGCTGTGGTTCTGCTGCCCATGGTGTGGCTTTACGCGTGGCGAAGGGGGCGCGGATTTGCGGCCGGCCGGCGGGCTCCCCTCCCGACCTGGGTTGCGCTCCTTGCGCCGCTCCTGCCGCTCGCGGCCTGGGTGCTTTATTACCACCACGTGACGGGCTACTGGACGGGCAACCGCGAGTACCTCAGCTACAACTTGTATTCCACGCTCTCGCCCGCGCGGGTTTTCTGGAGCCTGCTGCGACGCGCTTATGAACTCTTTATCGGCGGATTCAATTGGCTGCTCACGGCGTGCGCCCCGGTGGGATTCTGGTGGGGGCGGAAGCACGGGACTCGGGATACGGGATACGGGATACGGGATACGGGACACGAAACACGGGGCTCGGGAGACAGGAGAAGTCCGGCACCTGAGCCCCGAATCCCGTTTCACGTGCCCCGAGTCCCGAGCCTTTTGTCCCGTGTCCCGTATTCCGTATCCCGTATCCCGAACTTCATTTTTCTGACTGCCGGGCTGGTGGCTATTTATCTGCTCCTGTTGAGCCTGGTGGGCGGCGCCATTCTGCCACGGTATCTTCTTCCGGTCTTGCCCTTGTTCTACCTCGTCGCGGTGGCCCTGGTGATGCGCTTGCCGCGCTTCCCGGCCCGGCTCGTTTTGGCGGCGGCCGCCGCCTGCTTTGTGTGGGCGTGGTTCGTCAACCCGCCTTACCCGTTCCCATTTGAGGACAACCTCGCGTACGCGGACTTCATCGGGCTGCACCAGCAAGCAGCGCATTTCCTGGAAACACAGCCTGGCCAGCCGCGGATTCTGACGGCGTGGCCGGCGACCGACGAACTCACCGAGCCTTTCCTCGGCTATGTGCGGAGGCCGTTGCGCGTCGTCCCGGTGCAGGGTTTCGCGCCGCAGGAGTTCGCGAACGTGCCGCCGGAGTCTTTTGACCTGCTCTATCTCTATTCCCGCAGGTGGGAGCCGCCCGGCAACTGGGTGGCGCGTTTTCCGGCATGGCTGCGAGTGCAGGGGCGGTACTTCGATTATCATCCGCAGGTTGCAGCGCAAGCCCTGGCTGCCCACTACCACCTGCGATTGCTGGCAGAGATGGAGCACCGGGGCCAGTGGGTGCGAATTTACTCCCACCAAGAGGGCGCCACCCCATAAGCGCTAACTTAAACCGTTTTGGGTCTGGCCCCGGCAGGGGCCAACCGTGGGTAGCCGCAGGTTCTAACCTGCGGATAGCAGAGCCCACCCGACCTCCCAACCCGTCAGCCGACGGGTTGACCCTGCGCGGGTTTGGCCCCTCCAGGGCCGGAACGATCTCTCGGCTTCCATTTCCTCAGATCGTACGAGCGTAACCTCCGCCCGGCTGGAATGTCCGACCTGCAAGCGGCTGCGAACGCAGCGTTCACACAGTCCAAGCCGTACTGGGGGCTGGATGTGTGCCCGGCCCTAATCCTGGGCGACGAAATCAGGGAAGTTCTCTTTCATCCACGCCCGGACGGCGCGTACACTTTCTTCCGACCAGCCGATGTACGGGGCGCGGGTGCGCGGATGTCCGACGATCCCTCCCGCGGCCAGCCCCAGACCTTTGTCAGCCACCGGGTCGATGTAGCCTTCACCGAGCTTCTCGATGGTCGGAAACACTCCGGCAAAGAAGGCTATGATGCGGTTTTGCATGGCCTGCGCTTCGTCCCATTTGCGTTGCTTGGCGAGGCGGTACATCTTGAGGACGGTATCAGGGTTGGTGTAGACGATCGAACTGCACGAACCGTCAGCGCCGATTTGCATGCCGCTGACCAGGAGGTTTTCCCCGACAAGAAACTTCAGGCTGGGATTCAAACGCACGGCCTCCCGCAAGTCGCCGAAGTGGCTGCCGGCAAAAGTGAACTTGACCGCCGCCAAGTTGGGCAGCACTTCACGCACCTTCACATAATCCGGGCCGAGAAGAAACCGTTTTGTCCGCGGGATGTTGTAATGAATGATGGGCAGGTCGGGGACCGCCTCGTGCACGTCTTTGAAGAATTGCATAAACTCCCGCTCCGTCATCTCCATCCAGAAGGGAATCACGAGCTGGGCGGCCGTGACGCCTGACTTCCTGAGGTATAGCAGTTGGCGGAGGGTGGTGCGGGTGTTGGGCGAACCACAAACGACGCACGTGGGGATGCCGGTCCCGGCCGTGGTTCTCACAAGCAGGTCGGCCAGCAGTTTGAACTCGTCAAAATCCATCGCATAGAATTCGCCGGTGCTGCCCAACAAATAGATTCCGTGCACCTCAATTTTGATCATGCGCTTAATGTTCGTTTCCATCGCGCCCATATCCAGCGACCAGTCCGCGTTGTACATGGTCGGCAGCCCCGCCCATATCCCTCCCAGATTCCTGTCTTTGCTCACATCAACCTGTGGCTCATTCATTGGTTCGGCCTCCTCCGCAATAGGGTTCGGGGTGCTGGCTTTCATCGTCATGCCCGCGGCGATGGCGCCCGCCCCCACCCACTTCATGAATTGATGGATCGCCTTGTTCCCTTCCTCCACCTCGAGTTCGATGGCCTCTAGCGAAGAGACACAGAGCTTGTCGATGCCAGCCTCGTCGGCAGCCGACAAGATATCCTCGAAGGAAATATCCCTTTGTCCCCACATTCCCATATAACCAAAATGCGCATGCGCGTCGATGACGATAGGCCGTGCAGACTGATTATTGCTTGCAGTGCTCCCCTTCGGATAGCTCGAACCGCGCGCCATCTGTGCGGTCGTAACCACACCCCCCACCGAGCCCGCCAGGAATTTCCTTCGGTTCATACATTCTCCTCCGACAATTTGATCCACCGGCATCGCAAGAAAGCTTGCCTCCGCCCTGGATAAGGCAACCTCGAATTGGACGATTCTGTATAGGGTAAGGCACAGGTAGTGAGGCGTAGTAAGGGGTAGTAAGGCTTTGTCAACCCAGTTTCCGCATGACGCGGGGCGTCAGCCACCACACGAGCCGGCCCGGTGATTTCGGGGGGAATACACTGAAGGTGATCAGGCAGCAACCACCTTTCTTGAAGGGCATGTTGGCATTGCGCCCGGCGCCGATCAGCCGCGCGGCCAGTTCACCCAAATCCGGCTCGTGGCCCACCACCAGAACGCGCCGGCGGTTGGAGCGTTTGGCGAGAAAGGTGACCAACTCTTCCGGGTCGCCGCCGGGACGCAGAGCATCGCAGAAGTCCAAGGGAGGCTTGGAACTCAGCGCTTCTTCTACAATCTCTGCTGATTCCACGGCGCGCACCAGCGGGCTGGAGACAATCCAATCCGGTTCAAATCCCGCGCGAACCAGCCCGCTGGCGATATCGCGCATCTTCTGCTTGCCCTCAGGCGTAAGGGGCCGCTTGGCGTCGTCAATCATGGTGGTGGCGCCCCGCATCACGGCGATGCCGTGCCGCATGATGTAGAGCTCATAGTCCGCCGGGAATCCTGCCCGGCCCTCGTCAGTTTCTTTGGTCGTCATAGATCACTTCCCGAACAGGATTTTGCGGTCCGTTTGATGTACAGGCGGCGGAACCTGTCCCGATCTTATCGGGACGCGTTCCTTTGATGACGTAAAATCGCCGCGACAGATTCTAACCGACCCACGGCAGAGTTTGGCGAAGGCTTACCGAGACTCCTGCGAGTCGTCCCGGCCCGCGCCCGACCACAAGGCTTCAAACTCTCGGATATAGGCCTCGACCGGGTCCGCGTCCCGAAGGATGAGGAGATTCTCGTGGTTTTCATCTTCTGATTCCACCGTCCAGTTGTAACTTCCGGTGAGGACCGTCTGCTGATCCAGGATGACGAATTTGTGGTGCATCTTGGAACCGCGTCCCTGCCGGCCGAAGCCCAAGCGAAAAGGGATGATGGCGCCGGCGAGGAGTTCCTGCGTGGCGCGGCTTTCTTTGTACTTGTTCCCATCCACCAGCAGGCGAACCCGAACCCCGCGTTGCGCCGCCTCTTCCAGCCCCTGCGCGAGGCCGGGATGATTGAAGCGATACAGCGCCCCGTCAATGGAGCTGGACGCCCCGTGCAACAAACGCATAATGGCGTCCGCGACGGATTCACTGCGCGCAAATTTTATATCCATCGACACCCTTCAAACCGAGGAAGGCGATTCTATGTGGAATCGGCCTGGGATTCAAGCACCGCCGCATGTGAAGATTGTTATGGCGCCGCATGAAAGGCGCCGGGCGTGGGTGTGCGGCAAGGACTTCGCCTTTATCTCCGATCCGAGGCCAACCACAGTCCGTCGTCCAGTCGGGCTCGATGCCACGCTACTTAATCTTCAGCAACTCGACGTCAAACGTCAGCGTGGAGTTGGGCGGGATTACACCCGGGTATCCGCCCGGGCCGTAAGCGAGGCCAGGAGGGATGCTCAGCTTGCGCTTTCCCCCCACGTGCATGGTTGAAAGGCCCTCGTCCCATCCCTTGATAACTTCGCCGCGGCCTAAATGGAGCTCAAAGGGCTGTCTGCCTGGGGAAAGGGAGCTGTCAAAAATCTTACCGTTGGTGAATCGGCCCGTGTAGTTCACCAGGATGTCGTCGCCGGGCTTCGGCAGCGGCCCTTTACCCACGACCACGTCCTGATATTTCAGGCCGGAACCCGTGGTGATCCACGGCGCGGTTGAGGAAGTTTTGGAAGTGGTGGTCTTGGACACGCCGGTCTTGGCAGTAGTCGCGGAAGTCTTCTGGGTGGTTGCGGGCGCAGCGGGAGTCTGCCGCGACCCCGTCTGCGCTAAGAGGATTGCGGCCGAAACAAAACTGCACACGAGAATGATAATTGAACGCTTCATGGACCATCCTTTCGAAGATATTGTGGCAGGTAAGGTATCAAGACCGGGGAGGCAATTCAAGAACTACCCGAGGTCGCGGGGCATCTCGCGGACCATGGCGGGGCGGCCCTGGCCGGCTGCGCCCGGGGAAGAAGCAATTCTTACACGGGCTCTCAACACGGTCCTGTCGTATAATCGAGGACCAATGCTGTCCTACACTCTTGGCTTAGAGAGGAGGCGGCTGTGAAATCGTCGCTCATACGATTCGTCATCATCGTTGCGTTTTTGGGACCGGCGCAGGTGGTCTCCGGCGCCCAAGGAATTCTGCAAAATAATCATTGGATCGGTTTGTTTCCGCGGAGCGGAAGATATGCCCAGGGGGTGGTGAAGACGGGAAAGGCCGGCATGGGCTGGGAGCCAGCGGCCCCACCCTGGCAGGCTCCCGGCGCTGTGAAGCCGCAACCGTTGACAAAGCAACAACTATTGGAACTGGTCGTCGGAGGCGTGCCCAATCAACGCGCCGCCGAACTGGTTAGAGGCCGCGGCATTGATTTCCAGGTGGACGATGATTACGTGCGCACCTTGCGGCAGGCAGGCGCGAATGACCTGCTCATCGGCGCCTTGCGCAAGGCGAGCGTGACAACGGCCGGGGTCTTGGTGGAAACCGCGCCGAATGCCCAGGTTTTCCTGGATGGAAATCTCCAGGGCCAAGCGGACGCGCAGGGCGTGATGATGATGCGGGCAAAGCTCGGCGCCCACACGCTGAAAGTCTCGCTGGCCGGTAAGCGGGATTTTGAGCAGAGTGTGACCGTCGCGGAGGGGCGACCCACTCGCGTTGTGGCGCCGCTTGCGGACCTCACAGGTAGCCTGCGAGTGAAAGCTCTGGCCGGAGCCGCCATCTGGCTCGACGATTCCAGCCGTGGAACCATCGACTCGAGTGGTGAGCTTTTGCTCAGCGAGATTCCTCCCGGAGCGCATGTGCTGCGGGTCACGGCACGAGGCAAGGTGGATGATTCGCGAAGCGTCGTTGTCGCTGCCGGCGCGGAGACGCCGGTGGAAGTGGCGCTGGCCGAGGGCGTGGGGGTGAACCCGCAGGACGCCCTCAAATACGTCTGGATTGCGCCCGGGAATTTCATGATGGGCTGTTCGCTGGGCGACAGCGACTGTTCCGACCCCGAAAAACCCGCCCATCGGGTGACCCTGCGGACGGCCTACTGGATCGGACAGACGGAGGTAACCGTAGGAGCGTACAAACGTTTTGTCGAGGCGGCGAAAGCGAAAATGCCGCCGGTCGCTCCCAAGCTCTACCGGGGTTGGAAGAATGACAGCTTTCCTATCGTCGACGTGATCTGGAACGAGGCGAGCCAATACTGCGCCTGGGCGGGCGGGAGGTTACCGACGGAGGCCGAGTGGGAATACGCCGCGCGCGGCGGAAGCCCCCAGGCGCGCTACGGCGACCTCAGCGAGATTGCTTGGTCCAAGGAGAACGCCGGAAACCAAACCCACGAAGTCGCGGCCAAACTGGCCAATGGTTTTGGCCTTTACGACATGCTGGGAAATGTGTGGGAGTGGGTGAGTGATTGGTACGGTCCGAATTACTATCAAAGCGGCGCCACCCAAGACCCCTCGGGTCCGGAGACCGGCCAGGAAAAAGTTCTGCGAGGCGGGTCGTGGATTGTCGATCCCAAACTGCTCCGCGTTTCTGACCGTTACAGCATTAAGCCCGATGCCCGGTCTGACTTCTTCGGTTTTCGATGCGTGTGGGAGCCGAAAACCCCTTGAGCGCCGGCGGGCTCCCGAAGGAACTCTCTTCCGATAGGGCTCTGACGAAACTCGAAAATCGAAATTCGAAACTCGCCGCGATCTTCGAGTTTCGATTTTCGAATTTCGGCCTTTCCCTCAGCGTGCCATTCTACAAGCCGACTAATGGCCTGTCGCAGGTTTTCGTCTGCCAGGAATTTGATTTTCATGCGCGGGAAGTGAGCTCTCGGCGAGCGCGTTCCAGCCGTTCCCGCAGAGCAGGGGGAAGGGGAGATTGATTCTTTCGGGCCTCTTTCCAGAGTCCTGCGGACTCGGTGAGATAGGCGTCAATCTTAGCCCGATCGGCAAGGTAGAAGGTGATGGCTCCATACACTTGCTCGAGCGACAAAGTCGGAAACTCATCGACGATGGTCTCTGGCGAGGCTCCATCCAGGAAGAGAAAGATGACCGATTCCAGGGATACCCGCGAACCCATCACGTAGTAACCACCGTCTCGATTTTCAACATATTCCCTTGCCATATACCCTCTCCCTTCTTGACGTATGATGATAGCATGCTGCCAGCCGACCGAACCAACTCTCATTCTCTTGGTCGTGCCCCGTGTCCTGTGTCCCGAATCCCGTCTCCCGCCCCCAGCACCTAACCCCTGACACCCGGCATCTGGCACCTGACACCTTTCTTCCTTGCATCACAGGTTGATAAGTTGTTTAATAGCGTCATCTTTTCGCCAGCCCGGAGACCTCTGGGAGGTTAGGCGCCATGAAAAAACTCCCCTCCTGTTTTAGGAGGGGGCAGGGGGTGGTAAACCCGAATGACCGTCATTCACCGTTGGCGACATTTCCTGACCAGCCGACTCCGAGGCTTTACGACCGCGTCGTAGAAGTCCTGTGCACCCGGCATTGGCGCTTTCTCGTTGTGCCGACCGGGAAGGGTCTTATACAGGGCAGCCAAAACAAGAGTTAGACAGAAAGGAACACACGTATGGCGGGAGATCTGGGCTGGAAATCGGTTGAGCTGCAAATTGAGACTCTCATCCCGGGCATTCTTCTGACCGTGGAAACGAAGGCAATTGCCCAAGACTGGAACTGGGTCAGGGTCTCGCCCATAATGAAGCTGCATCTACTAGGAAACGACTTAATCCGCGGCGCCTTCTTCGTCGCCGTCGCCTATGCATTTGGTCTCGTGTCCAGCGTGGTGGCACGAGCCGTCGTCGATGGCATCAGCGAGCGAGGCCCGCGAGCATGCGTATTCCGGCGGTTTGCGCATGCGACCATCTCCGCGCTGGTCCGCGGCCGCCATAAACATGACCCTGACAGCTTTCCGAAGGACTATGCTGAAGAGAAGCGGCGGCGCTGCCTTCTCGCAGCAGCTGCATGGAATGCGACTTATCGATCGGCCTTACGCACAACGTCAAGACGTGATGAGGTCGATCGGCGGCGCGCACAGGGACGATTCGTTCGGAATCTTTTCTTCGTATTCCTGCTTGCACCGAGGGTGCTCACCAATAAACTTGTTGTCGCCATCGTGCTCGCGTTTCTTGCGGCTGTTATCGGGGTAGTATTGTACGCGTATTCTGAGTACGTGAACTTTGCAGAAGCCTACGACATTTCGGCGCAGCAATCGCCGCCGGCGGCCGGCTAACACGGACTAGACCCGACGGCGCTTGGGATGGCGATACGCCGCGGGCGACCGCCAAAACCGGTCTGCGCCTGAGCGCCGGCGTTAGGCAGCATAAAAGTTACAAGGCATCTGATCATAATTGGGAGGACAGCTATGGGGGATAGCAGAACGCTCGATGCGCTACTCACATTTTACGAAAGCGCTCGTAAAGAGATGTTCCTGCGGATGCGCGAACGAGAGATTGCTACCTACGCCTGGATGGCAGTGCTAGGAACCGTCCTCACCGCCACGCTCGCCAGCAAGCCACCGAATATGAAACTGCTCCTCGCGCTTCCTCTCCTGGGAGTGGCGATTGCGTTCCGGATTGCCCAGCATGAAACCTTGATCGCAACACTGGCGACATACTGCAAAGAGGAGCTTGGCCCGGAAATAAGGCGGCAAGCCGGCACCGACGTTCGTCATTGGGATGAATCCCACGCTCTGGCCCAGTACCAGAGGAGTGTGGTTGGTGCACGGTCTATCGTCAACCTGCTCCTGGTAGTTGCCCCCTGTGCGGTCGGATTGGTACTCAACGCATCTGCCATCGCTGCTGGCACCACCACCTTTTGGGCCTGGGCCGTATCATGCCTGCTAACCGCCGCCTGTGCGTGGCTTCTAGTGGGTTCCATGGTGAAGCGCCTTGCCGCTGCCATGCGCGAGCCGGGGCCTGACAACCCGAAGACGTAGCTCCGTACCGCCTAACAAGCGCTCCAGCCGACGGGCTCCGCTCGCGGCTGAGCGTCAGATCGTTAAGCTGCATAGGAGACCGTCGCAGGATGACTTGCCGAAAGGCGTGCAGATGGCGAAGATGATCCCTACTAACCGATTACCCGCGAAAGCCAGCGCTAGACAGCTCATGCTTAGGGCAATAGATCTTGCACGAAGGTGCAGGAGCGAACCAGGCAAGATCTCCCCAAAAGTCGGAGCGGTCATCGCTCGCGACGGCAGGGTGCTTGGGGAGTCGTTTCGCGGGGAGCTGGCCCCGGGAGAGCATGCGGAGTTCACGCTTCTCGAAAAAAAACTAGCCGAGAAGACCTTGGCAGGCGCGACGCTCTTTACGACGTTGGAGCCTTGTACATCGCGAAACCACCCTAAGATTGCCTGTACTGAACGGATAATCGAGCGGCGGATAAAGCGAGTATTCATTGGCACTCTGGACCCCAACGGGCAGATTCGCGGCCGTGGCGAGCTACGGCTTCGTGAGGCCGGAATCGAGATCGCGCGGTTTGATCCCGACCTGATGCCCGAAATTGAGGAACTCAATCGCGACTTCATGAGGCAGCACGCCATCGGCCATAGGCGACGGCGGACCAAAGCTGAGACTACCGATCCTGTTAAACCGGGAGAGGCGGGGCCTAATGGCCACAGAATCGGCTACACGAAGAGCGGTGACAAAGTAGAATGGATTCCCGATGACGAGAATCCGGGCAAGGAGTGGCCGCTCTTATTGCGGCGCAACGACAAAGCCATCTTGCAGGCCTACAACGAATTCTGGGACAAGGTTTGGTGGAATAGGCATCAAATTTGGCTCGAGAAGATCAAGAGCGGCGAGCGACCGTTAACAGAGGAGCAGAAGCCCATCCTGAAGAGGGCGAAGCAGGCTGCCAAAAGAATCGAAAGGAAATACGGCAGAAAGAATCTGGGCTGGGATGACTTCGAGTGGGGCCTCCTAAGCGGTAGGATGTCTGCGCTTGCATGGGTCACGGGCGCGGAATGGGATGAGTCCCTCGACACGTGAAGCGGCCGAATCCGGTGTGAGGCGGAGTCGGCGCTGCGAGGCGAAGGCCAAAACCGGGCTGTGCCTGACGCCGGACGTTCGCCGGCATAGAGTCTTAGTTGGGGTGAGCCAATGACCGAAGCAGATTTACGGAAACAAGCATGGGATTTCTTTCAATTGCAAGCGGGTCAGCGATTGACTACGTTCAACTTCTATATCGCGCTCTCCTCCCTGCTCTCCGGTGGCTTGGCTGCGAGCTTTAGGGCCGATATCAAGATCCCGTACATAGGCCTGCTCCCTGGATTTCTGCTGGTCCTCTTCTCATTCATCTTCTGGAAGCTGGACTGTCGGAATCGCGAACTTATCACGAGCGCCGAAGAAACCTTGAAGTTCTTTGAGAAGCAAGTGCCATTCCCGGATGAGAAAGGTAGACCTCATATCGCTAAGCGCTTCATGCGCGAGGAATCCGATACCAACGACAAGAAAGCCACACGATCATGGCTCTTCTGGCGCAATCACTTGACCTATTCGCAGTGTTTTCGACTTGTGTTCCTCACGTTCACGGTCGTCGGCGCTCTCGGAGCAACCCTATCCGTACTTCTTGGGGCCGCGCACCAGTGAAGGCTGGCGCAGAGCAATAGCTCTGCGCTGGAAGCAGCGCTCTCCCAAAGCAGGTAGCCACAGTCAGTGCATTTCTGACTGTGGGTTCTTCCTTTGATGGCGAAGGGATAGCCCGCTCGAATGGTCCCATTTGAATCCCGCGCGGAAAGGGTTGGTGAAGCGGCCGGAAGATTGGCGGTGGTCGAGTTACAACAAATTTGCGTTTGTAGGGGTAGGGCTTGCCCTACCCTTCTCGATGGGCGGCAATGCGGAATGAGGGGACGGCAAGCCGTCCCCCTA
>JBEKAD010000107.1:0-11194 GCA_050018435.1 Terriglobia bacterium | reverse complement strand
CAGAGTCGAAGGGCGCTGGTCAACAATCGCCAAGACTGCTCGAATTGGTCAGACCGGCTCCAATCAAACGGTTCCGGCAGAAGCCGGTCCTCGGGAGCGTTGTAGCCGAGAGTGAAAAGAAGCGTGTGCGCCATGTCCGCCTGAAAGCCCAGCGTCTTGGGGCGATCGACGAGCTCCAAGAGTTGGACCACGCGCTTCCAACTGTGCATACCGCCCCAACAGATTTCACCTTCCGCCGCCAACCTCTCTCCGTACTCATCGGCGATGTCGCATGCCTGGCGAAAAGTATCAGCAATGCGCTTCGTGTTCGTCTCCGCATCCTTCGCCCATTCCGTAGGGGTGGTGGCGGAATCGATGCGAACGATGCCGTAACGTCTGATGCCCAAATCACGCAATCTCCGGCCGATGCAGCAAGCCTTGCGAACTTGCGCAAGAAACCGCTTCCGCTCGTCGTCGGTTCCCATGGCCGAGCCGCCGCCCGTGGCTCCCCACACCGGAGCAACCAGAGAGCCCATAACCAAGCCGAAAGAAGCGATCTTGCCGGCGAGCCTTTTCAGATCTTCATCGCTCGAATCGATGTCGATGTGCGGATTCGACAAGAACAAATCGACCCCGTCAAATTTGACGCCGTCCACATCCGCTGCGGCCGTGAGCTTCAGCATGGTGTCAAGGTCGATGTACGGTTCAGAACCGCTTCCCTTTCCGACCACGCCGGGCCACATGGCGTTGTGCAAAGCGGGTTGTTGGTGATGTGACTGAGTATTCATATCCTGAAGACCTGTTTATTTCACTTGGGAATGGTTAAATCTAGTGTCTTCTGCACAAACGTTTTGGTTTCTCGGCCAACGGGTAACATACACCTGGGCGCCTAGGCACGCAAGCTTCCGGCCCAAGAATCGCGATTTGAGCGATGTAGCGGGTTCCTGGGGTGGTGGAAACGTCTGCTGCCGCGAGCCGGGGTTAATGAGCGGCAAGGCACGACTCCGTTCGGTGCAGGATTCAGGGTCCCAGGGGTCCTCCCCATAGTCTTTTCCCGCCCTCGGCCGACACTGCCGCGCCGTCGTTCGACGGCCACTCCTTATTGGCCTTCTCCTTTCAGGTTCGCAGCGTCGCGCAGCCGACCCGGGCGGATGGCAATAAGCGCCATTTCTCCAGGTCGGCCTTCATCTGGAGCATCCCGCCGCGCGCGTGGCGTACCAGCTTGCCCGCCCACCGATACAGCTTCCAGCGCAGGGTCGCTACCGTCGCCGTGCGATACGAGGCCGGCAGCACCGGCCGTTTCAGGACTGGGGCCAAGTTATGCGCTGGCACCCCAAGGGCAAAATACAGGGCGTGGGCTTCGAACTGCCCGCACGGCATCTGCTCCATCCCTAAGCCCACCTTGAGTTCCTTTCGTCGGCGACTTGCACCAGCCGTTGCACGATGAAGACAAGGGCGACAAGGGCGGTAACACGCGGCACGTAATCTTTGAGGGTCATCCCGAGAACTGTCACTATATTATGCACCCCTCAATAAGCAATGATAATCCAGCCCCCATCAATGCTGCGTGTGCGCAGCAAATGGAGGGCAAGAATGGAGAGGGGCTCGCGGCCTTCCTTATCACAATGTGAAAGTTGTTGCTCACATGCCCCCCCAGATTAGGGTAGCAAGGGAGAAAAATGCAGAAAATGGCCCCGCATCTTTAAACGACGTTGCGATTTTAGCGAGGAGGAATTACACTCTTCGGGTATGGGTAGTGAAAGACGACGAGTTCCCCGTTACTCAGCCCACGCGAAGGCCAGCGTCAAACTGCCGGGGGAGAGCACTGCCCTCGCAGTGATGGTGGAAGACTTGTGCGTCCTCGGATGCTTGCTGGAGGATTGCCCAACCCTGGAGATTCACCAGGAGTGCGATTTTTCCTTGGAGTGGAAAAGCCGGGAATTCCGGACTCCTGCGGTGGTCGCTTGGAGAAGTGAGCGGGGCCAAGTGGGATTGGAATTCCACGATACCGACCCGGCGAACCAGCAGTGGGTGCGGGAAGTCTGCGCCGATTTCCTTATGAAACCGCTGGTGCGGCTGTCGAAACATCGCGAATAGCCTCAAGCAGGCTGCACGACTCGTGCCTCTGCCGGCGGGGATTGATGCGGGACCCGTTCCTGGTTCCGGGGAGGATAACCTTGCGGTGTTCATCCACGTGGCTGCTCATCACGGTGCTCTTCATTCCTGCGGCCCTGCTGTCCGGGGCGGCCGGGAGAGGCAGCGCGCTCGGGGATAATTCCACGAATTACGTTCTCACCCAAGAAGCGCTGAACAAAACGCTGGGCGCGCTGAGCGACCTTCGCGCCAAAAATCTTCCCATCAAAATTGGCAGCAGTGACCTGGACGCAGAGATTGCAAATCTGCAAAAGCAGCCCAAAGTTGAGAGCATCATTAAGAAGCGCGGGCTTTCGCTGCGGGAGTTTGTCCTGACCTATAAGGCCACCGCACAGATCCGCGAGGCGGAGAAGGCCCGGGATAATTGGCAAAGAATCTTGCAGGATCCGAGCGCGACACCCCAAGCCAAACTCGACGCTACACAGAAACTCGCCGATTCGTTAAAGAACAACTTGTTCACCCCCGAACAAATCGAACTTGTTCGCCACCGGATGCCTGACCTGGAAACCCTGCTTAGTTCACCCAAATAATCATGACCGATACATCATTCCGGGCTTAATCAGCTCAGCTACGGACATTCCCGCAAACCCGGTGGCCGCCACCGCACACCGCGTCTCCGATGAAGCCATTGGGCAGGCGACGGCCACAGAGCCAATCACAATATTCGCGCAGGACCGTTTGAGCATCCGTATCGCCTTCCTGCAAAACCTCATCAACAGAAGGCGCAGGCATAAGTGCGCATACTCAGTTTTTGCGGGCAGAACTATTTGATCATCGAAGGTATCGCGAAAGCTCGACATAACATTCTATCCCCATCTTTGTTTTCATCAAAATAGCCGGTTGCGCCTGGGTGCGCGACATAAAAGTGGGGATTCTTTGATTTTGCGTTGTCGGGGCTTCTGTCTTGGTGTAATATATACACTAAGAACGGGAGGCTCCCATGGCGGATTCGCTTGCAGCTTTAGAGAAAGGCCGTTCGGAAGTTTTGCTCCAGATCTCCCGTTTAGGGGACCTGCGCCGGGGCTCGATTGGGGAGATGAGGGGGCGCTGTAGTAAGCCCACCTGTCACTGTGCGACAGCGGGTGATCCCGGCCATGGCCCACACTATCGCCTCACCGCCAAAGTGGGCGGCAAGACGGTGGCGGAAACGCTGGCGACGCCCGCCGCCCTGCGCAAGGCGCAACGGGAAGTGGCGGAGTTTCGCAAGTATCAGGAACTGAGCCGGAAGCTGTTGGCCATCAACGAAGCCCTCTGCCGGGCGCGGCCCGTGGAGGCGGAAGCGCTCTCGCCGCAGGGAAAAAAACGGCAGATGCGATCCATCATGAAGTCGCGGCAGAAGTAGACCGGCGGCGGTGTTTGGTTTTCAGCGAACAGCGGCGGCGGGGGCGGATCGATCTGGAGGCGGTGGAGATGGCGACCCGCGCGGCCTTGCGCCGGGCGGGGGCGGCGGTGCTGGAGGCGTTGCTCGCCGCCCAGGGGGGGTGTCCCCGCCAGGTTCCCTGTGGCTGCGGGCAGCAGGCCCACTACCAGGAAAGGCGTGCGAAGCAGTTGGTGACGGTGTTGGGGCGGGTCGAGACCGAACGTGCCTACTACGTTTGTCCGGCCTGCCATCGCGGGCAGAGTCCGCGCGACCAGGAACGGGACGTGGAGGGAACGGAATATTCTCCCGGGGTGCGGCGGATGATGGCGGTGGTGGGCAGTGAGACCTGGTTGGCGCAAGGGCGGGAACAACGGGCGCTGCTGGCCGGGCGGGAGGTGACCGCGAAGGCGGTAGAACGGCAGGCGGAAGCGCTGGGGGCCGAGATCGCCGCGCAGGAACAAGCCGTCATCCAGCAGGGCCTGCCCCAGAAGTTGCCGGAGGTCGGGGGGCCGGAGATTCCGGTGCTCTATGTGGAGATGGATGGGACGGGGGTGCCGATGGTGGCTTCCGAAACCGCGGGACGGGCGGGAAAACCGAGCGAGCAGGCCCGCACGCGGGAAGTGAAATGGGGTTGTGTCTTCACGCAGACGACGTCCGATGCGAAGGGCCGAGCGGTGCGCGAGGAAGGCTCGACCACCTACACGGGGGGCATCGAAACCGCCGAAGCTTCTGGCCGATGCATCTGCACCGAAGCTTATCGCCGGGGTTGGAACCGGGCCCAGAAGCAAGTGGTGATCGGCGATGGCGCTCCTTGGATTTGGAACTTGGTGGGGGAGCACTTCCCCGGAGCCCGGCAGATGGTTGATCTCTACCACGCCCGGCAGCACTTAGGGGAGCTGTCGGGAAAGCTCTGGCCGAGCGACGAGCGCCCGCGCTGGCGGTGGACGAGAAAACAGCAAAAGAAGCTGGACGGGGGGCGGATCGGTCCCCTCGTTCGGCAGTCGCGATCCTTGTCCCGGGCCCACCCGCCGGCCATCGAAGAGGTGCGACGCGAGGCCGATTATTTTGCCGCCAACGCCCCACGCATGCGCTATCCCGCCTTTCGACGTCAGCATCTCTTCGTGGGATCCGGAGTGGTCGAAGCCGGCTGCAAAACCCTTGTCGGCAGCCGTCTGAAGCGCTCGGGAATGTTTTGGGGTGTGCGCGGGGCCCACGCCATCATCGCCCTCCGCTGCAATCGCTTGAGCGGCGAATTTGAAAACTACTGGGAGAACCGTCGTGCCCACGCCGCCTGATTCTCACAAATTGTCGTACACCGCGGCGCAGGCAGGGTGAGGTCAGACCTGTCCCCCTCCACCTCGCAAGGCGGTATATTGCTGCAATCTGTCCGAATTTCCAGCGCGGAACCGCAGAAAACCAATCTGTCCCTGTTGAACTGCACGAATCTGCGTTAGACTGACGCAGGCTGTTCGTCAGAGCCCATCGTGAGGTCAGGTTATGCAAACTGAGAAGCCAAACGCTGTCGAAACAAAAGCGGATGCGAAAAGCAAGGGGATGACATCCCGAGAACGTGTACTGGCTGTGTTCCAACACCGCGAGCCGGACCGGATTCCTATCGATTTTTCCGGGCATCGCTCGTCCGGGATCGCGGCGATTGCCTACGCGAAGCTGCGGAAGCATTTGGGGCTGCCACCCAGGCCTTTGCGTGTTTATGATCCCGTGCAGCAGCTCGCGATTGTTGACGCCGACGTACTGGATATGTTCGGCGTGGATACGATCGAACTCGGCCGGGCGTTCGCGCTCGATGAGGTATGTTGGGCCGATTGGATTTTGCCGGACGGGACTCCCTGCCAGATGCCTGCATGGGCTCTGCCCGAGCGCGGAAACAACGAATGGCTGATGCGCTCGGCGAGCGGAAAGGTCCTGGCGCGCATGCCCGATGGCGCGCTGTATTTCGAGCAATGCTATTTTCCTTTTGTGGAAGAAGCCGGGCCCAGAACCATCACGGCAGCGATGGAAGAGTGCATGTGGACCGCGGTTCATAGCCCGCCGGGACCGCTCGCGGCCGGCGCGGAGGGCCTGCGCAGGCTGGCCGAGGGCGCCCGCGCGCTGCGGGCCAGCACCGATCGCGCCATCGTGGGATTGTTCGGCGGGAATCTCTTCGAGATGGGCCAGTTCTTCTACCGCAACGACAACTTCCTGATGCTTCTGGCGGCCGAACCATCCCAGGTTCACGACTTTCTCGACTGGTTGGTGGCGATTCACAAGGCAAACCTCGAACGCTATCTGGGGGCGGTGGGCGAATACATCGATGTCATCAACTTCGGCGACGACCTGGGAATGCAAACCGGGCCGTTCATTTCCCGCAAGATGTACTGCGAGTTCTTTAAGTCTCGCCACGCCACCTTGTGGACCCGAGCCAAAGAACTGGCGAACGTCAAGGTGATGCTCCATAGTTGCGGAGGAATCCGCGAGTTGCTCCCCGATCTCATCGAAGCGGGACTGGACGCGATGAATCCCGTTCAGACCTCGTGCCAGGGAATGGACCCGGCAGGATTGAAAGCCGAATTTGGACGCGACATGGTCTTCTGGGGCGGGGGTTGTGACACGCAAACCGTGCTTCCCTCGGACACGCCCGAAGCGGTGAAAAAGCACGTCCGCGAACGGGTCCGAATTATGGCGCCGGGCGGAGGCTTCGTCTTCCAGCAAGTCCATAACATCCTGGCCAACGTGCCACCGGAAAATGTCGTGGCCATGTTTGAGGCGGCGCGGGAAGAAATCAACTAAGCACATCATCCGGTCATCAAGTAATCCGGCGATCGGGCAAGGGAAAGGATGACGGGCGGTGAAGCCTCTATCGCGACGCGATATGTTCGGCGTAGCCAGCCGACTGGGCGGATCCATCGCTCTGGGCCTTCCTTTCGCTGCCGCGCGTGCCCAAGCGTAACGGGCGGGATTTCTGCCCGGAAATCGCCTGCCACCATTTTCTCCTTTCCTTCAGTAGATCGGACTGAGCTCCAGTGATTGAAATTGCATCAAGTCGTGTTCATAGCTGTCCGCCGGCTGGATTCGAACCGTTATGGGGCCCGCCTGGGGGAGCGTAATGGTCCCCAGATCGACCGTCTTGTAATCAAAATCCTCCCCCGTTCGCTCTACCACGCCGGTCAGCGACTGCGGCCCAATCGTTAGTGAGTATTTGCCTCCTTGCCACTCGGCGCGGGCCGCGTATTTGATCTGCACCCTGTAGCTGCCCGTCTGGCTTACCAAAAGATGCCACGTGATGGAGTCTTCCGGGCTGGTCCATTTCGAAATGAAGAAGCTTCCTTTGCGATTAAATCGCTTCAGCGCCTTCCCGGCGGTGGCGCCATTCATGTAATCCAGATGGAAGGGTACATCGCTGCCCGCCGTCACCCAAGGTGGATCCACCTTGAGTGGTCCGGCCATTTCCAAAACCACCACCGTGTCGTTTACATCCGGGATCCGAGCGGGCAGGGACACCAGGACAACCCCGTGGTCATGGCTGATGGCCAACTTCTCCGCCGGTCGGACCAGCAAGTGCGCAGCCTTCACCTCGTTGTTCCCCAAATGCGAAACGCGAAGCACGTTATCCGCCGGCCAACTGAAAACGTGCAGATACACCTTCGCGCCCTTCACCGTCGTGCGCCCCCAAGGGTACTCGGGCAGGGGGCTTGCTGTCGTCCCGTAGATGCTTTCACCGTTTTGCTGCATCCACGCCCCTACCCTGTGGAGTGTGGCCACGGCAGGCGCGGGCATGGTGCCGTCAGCCCTGGGGCCAACGTTGAGCAGATAATTGCCTCCCTTGCTGACCGTTTCCACCAGAAGGTGGATCACCACGGCGGGGGGCTTCCACTCCTGGTCGAACTTGCTATACCCCCAGGTGTCGTTGAGGATTTGCGGTGTCTCCCAAGGTTCTTCTATTCCTCCCACCGGCATGCCACGATCGCTCATATCCTGGTAGTCGCCCATCAAATCGTGACCGTAGCTGCCCAAGCGGCCATTGATAAGGCAACGGGGTTGCAACCCGCGGACGAGTTCGACGAAGTCGTCGGCCTGCTCGCGCGTTTCCAGGCCACGGTCGAACCAGACCAGCCCGATCGGGCCGTAATTCGTCAGCAATTCCTGTAGCTGCGGCTTGGATTTCAATTCCAAGTAGCGATCGAAGTTCTTCTGCAAGCGGTCGTAGTCCCAGTTGTTTCCGTATCCATCGGGGTCGTCCCAATCCTCACGTTGGGAATAGTAAAAGCAGAATCGGATGCCTTGCTTCCGGCAGGCTACGGCAAGTTCCTTCAGCAGGTCGCGCTTGAACGGCGTCCAATCAACGATGTTGTACGGGCTGACTCGCGAGTGATACATGGCAAAGCCGTCGTGGTGTTTCGCCGTGATCACCAGGTACTTCATTCCCGCCGCCTTGGCCAAACCCACCCACTCGTCGGCATGGAACTTTACCGGATTCAGTTGCCGCGCCACCTCGCGGTAGTCTTTCACCGGGATGTTGAACCGCTGCATGATCCATTCGGCCTCGCTGCCCACGGGAACGCGGTGGCCCTGCCATTCCCCTGCCAGGACAGAATACGGACCAAAGTGAATGAACATGCCAAACTTGTCATGCCGAAACCACTGGAGCCGCTGGTCAGCGGTGATCGGGCTCTCTTGCGACCGGCTCTGGGCATGTACCTTCATGCCGGCAAATAGCCCCACGACGCAGACCAGGCTTACCAACGCGCCTTTTGCACCTTTCACGGGGGTTTCCTTTCTTTCCTAATGGGTTTGATGATGCGCTCTGAGTCGCCAGTATAAACCACGCGCCCCGCGGCATCGTTAAGGGAATCTTAGGCCTGGATTTGCCACCAGGGGGAGAGCCGTTGTAGGCGGAGCCGGTCAGGTGTAGATTATCGGTCGGTCGGGTATTCAAAACGGAAATTCCGGTCTAAAGGGAGACAAGCCGTATGAGTCGAGCGACGAGTAGTGCTTGGAAATGGGTCTTGGTCGGTCTTTGGGTGGTTTTACCCGCGCCGGGTCAGACTCCCTCCGTGGAACTTAAAGTTGCCGCGGTGCAATTTCGCTCGTCGTTCGACATTCGCGACAACGGTAAACGGATGAGCGAGGCCTTGGGCCGGCTTTCCGCAGAACATGTCCAGGTGGCGGTGTTTCCGGAGTGCGCGCTGACCGGTTATTACCTCGGCGCTGCTGACATGCCGACTCCGGAATCTGCGATTGCCTCGGCGGAAGAAGAACTACGGCAAACCTGCCGCGATAAGAAAATAGGCGCGGTCTTCGGAAGCGTGTATAAAGTCAATGGCCATGCTTATGATGCGGCCGTGGTGGTCAATTCGCGCGGCGAGATGGTTGAGCGTTATGGGAAGATCTATCTCGCGGGTGAAAAGTGGGCGGTGCCCGGCAACCATATCGCCTTTTTTGAGCTGGAAGGCATCCCCTCCACGGTCCTCATTTGCCATGATGAGCGTTACCCGGAGCTCGTTCGTCTGCCGGCGGCGGCGGGCGCTCGGGTGGTCTACTACATCAGTTCCGAATCTTCCCTGAAAGACGAATCCAAGCTTGCTCCCTACCGTGCGCAGATGATGGCCCGAGCCGTGGAAAACTCGGTCTATGTCGTGGCGGCGAACGCCCCTGCCAATTACGACCTAACGGGCTCTCATGGCCAGAGTCGGATCATCGCCGGGGATGGAAACATCCTGCAAGAGGCCTCGATCTTTGGTGACGAAACCCTGATTTCGATCCTCAAGGTGACCCCTGGGACGCCCGCATGGCCAATGAAAATGCTAAACAGCCCCTTGGCCGATTGGTGGCGTTCCGGAATCGACCAGATGATGAAGAACCGGCACAAGCAGCTCGAGTAGCCGTTCTTAGAAAGGAAGTTTTCAGTTGTCAGTTTTCAGTTGTCAGTAACCTCTGCTGCAAAAAGTGAATGCGAAGCTTTGGAGTGCGATCCGTCAGTTGACGGACTGTCGCTTTCCTCCCCGCGAGCTTGCTCGCGGGAATTTCACCGAGAGCGCAATTCCCAGCCAGGAAGCGGGCTGCACGCGCACAAGGTGTAGTGGCGCTTGGCACCCGCCCTGCCATTCCCCGAATTGGCGACAAATCCGGACTCGAGGCGGGCGCATTAAGTTGGGAACTTTGCCGCGCGGGAAAACGTAGGTATAACCAGCAAGGAAAAAAGGAGATCCCTGCCATGGCCACAAGTCCTCAGCCTCCGCGCCCACCCGCACCCCCGCAGCCGCCTGGAAGCCGGAGCAACTTCGTTGTGATAGCCCTCCTCCTCTTGGCGCTGATCGTTCTGATCGGGGGCATTGCCGTCTGGGTCGGCCTGCGCTTCCTTTCCAACGCCGTCCACGTCCAAGTGGCGCAAGAGGGCGGCGGGAAGAAAGAGGTCTCCATCAAAACGCCCTTGGGCTCGCTCGAGGTCAACAAGGATGTGAATGAAGCAAGCCTGGGCTTGCCCATTTATCCCGGCGCGACCCGCATCAAGGAACACGGCTCCGCCACGGTCAATATCGATATCGCGGATGAAGCGAAGGTTCGCGTGCTGGCCGGGAAGTTTGAGACTTCCGACTCCGTTGATAAAGTTCGGGCGTTCTATCACAACCGCTTGGGCAATGAAGTGACCAAATTCAAGGAAAGGGACGAAGAGGGAAAAACCGTCTTCGAGATCAAGCACGACAAGCAAGATAAGGTCGTGGCGCTCAAGAGTAACGGGGACAAGACGGTCATCGAGCTCGTCCGCGTCTCCGAAGGGAACACGGAAGCGAATTAGCGAACTCGCGGGTTGGTAGTACCCTAATTCAGTGGAGTAATTCCCATTTCACTGTCGCGCTGAACTTGCGCCTCGCTCCTGGCGGCCAATGGCGTAGCCGCCTGCCCATCCGGAGCAAACACCGAAGAGCGGTGCTGGCCCGAGACAGCTTCGCAGACGGCCGGCCAAGCGCCGCCCCCCTGCCATGAATAGCCTACTGTGATAGCTATCAAGACCCCTTTTCGGCGACACGCTTCTCCGCAAGGGCTACGCTTAGCTACAGACATTTTATCGTGGTGATATTCTGTTTCCGATGGAAATGACAAGCAGGTTTGTTTTCAATATGTTCTCAGCTTTGGTCGGCAAAAATTCCCTCTTTTGGCCCTTTGTTTTCAATCAGTTCCCAGCTTTCGGGCCTTGGCCCGTCTGACGGACTTTGAGTCATCCTGTAATCCGGGGTTAGCCGTGGCCTCATCCGTTTCTCCTAGCCCCGCTCGCCGGACGCCACGCGCCTTGTGGCGATACTTTGATAGCCTTGCTGTGGACGCGGCGTCTTGCCCGTCAAGCGCCCGAGAACACGATCGCGCCGGCCCTCCGCGGGGCGGAACCGACGCCCTTCCTTACCCTTCCATAGTAGCCTATAACGGTTCGTGTGTCAAGAAGAATTTTTGTAGTGGCACAGTTTGGTGTAGCGGCGGCTTTAGGCCGCCATTTGGTCCGTCGGCTGACGGATAAACTCGCCGCTACAACATCAAACTGAACCACTACCGAAATTCTTGTCCAAAGGCAAGGCGTCCGCCTTGAGCAGGTAGCGCGTCTATAACGGCATCGGCGTTGTCAAGCAAAACTTTTCCGTTGGGGTGGCGGTTGGATTTTTCTCGCGCCTTTCCCCTTGTGGGATTCGTATTGGGCTCAAACCGACCAAGGCT
>JBEKAD010000106.1:0-11199 GCA_050018435.1 Terriglobia bacterium | reverse complement strand
GTTACGCCTAACCTTGAGCACTGACCTAAAGCTTTTGATTGATGAGGCTGTCCCCGATCCCCTTGCTCGCGCCATCCAGAAAATATCAGCCATAAGATCCTTGTACGCAAGACACGTACCGGAGCTGGTTGGGAAAGACGACGAAATAATAATGGAGTTCGCCAGTAAGGGAAACCGGATAGTCTTCACAACAGAAAGTAAGTTCAAGGAGTTCCCTGTCTGCACGCACCCGGGCATCATAATCCTTACGGTCAGAGAGCGCCATGAGTCGATACGGCAACGCGTCGTTGCAAAATTCATGCGTTCAGGTTACCGCAAACTCATAAAGAACAATTTAACCCACCTGAGCACAGACCAAGCTGAAATCGAGGACCACAGCGGGAAACTCAAGACCTACCGGTTTTAGGGGAAAGGTTTGCGCGGTCTGTCAAGTATATAGCTGCCCTAATCTGGACGAGCCGGTAGCGCGGAGTGGGGCGCGCAGCGCTATGCGGCGCGGCTCCAAATGTGAAAAACTTCGGTGTGTTTCCTAACGAACAAGAACCCAGAGCCGCGAGCAATCCCGCCGGGAGCGAGAAAACTCCGCGCGACCGGCTCTCTGGCAACCCCCCGCAGGTACCATTGACTATAGGGAGTCCTTAAGATAAGCTTCAGCATCAATACCACCGGGAGAAGTGCCCAAGGTGAGCCTCGCGGTATCGGTTTTGAACAGTTTTGGAAATGACCGATGGAATGCAGATGTGTATGACATCATGGCATTGGCTTCGCGTCTCTCCTCCCTTGTGAAGGACCGTTCTAAAACCATAAACATCGTCTATCGTCTTTTTAGTCTTAACTCTAAGCTGAACGAATTGTTCAAAGAATTATATGCAAGACTTGAAGGTCGGATACGAGACGATGGGAGTATCACTCCAGAGCAGGTGCAAGATGCAATACACTCTTTGCTGAAATTGCACGGGCTACTGGAAATTCTTTTCGAGGTTGGAAGGCGCAGCCGACTGACAAATAATTCTTTGACCGCCGGTCTGCTCAACAGCATTCATGTTTATAGTGAAGAGATGCTAGAGCTGGCGCAGGTAGTCGAATTGGCGCGCGATAAGAACCACCTGAACGCCATATATGAACGGGCATCAAAAGAAAGAGAACATGGAGACGTGTTCGATGTAAGCCAAGTCGAGGTTAAGTAGGCATTTCCAGTGCCCCTCCAGATCAAATTAACAGGCACCCCTTACAGATACCTTCAATCCCTCGACAAGCCAACAAGAAAGAGAATCATCGAAAAGCTCAGGGCGATCTGAGAAGCGCCAACCGATGCTCGTTTGTCCTACCCTCTTTCCGGCAGCACCAAAAGAAGCAGCCGAGTTGGGAAATAAAGGATTCTATTAGAAATAGATTCCCAAATATTGTGGATTTCAGATATTGGGCCGCGCGGGCAGATTTATCGACAAGTTTAATGACCATGGGCACGCCACATTTACCCGATGGGTTTAACGCACGCCCCCCTCCAACAACCATTGCCGCCGGAGGAGAAGTCCAGTAGAATTTAATGTTAAGTCCTGCATCAAGGAGTTGAGGTGTGGCTCTGCGCAATCGCGTTGCCCTGGTAACTGGAGCCTCGCGCGGAATTGGCAAGGAAATCGCCTTGGCGCTGGGGCGTGCCGGCCTGCGTGTGGCGGTGGCCTTCCGCACCAATAAGTTAGGCGCTCAACAGGTTTTGTCGGATTTGCGGGCGGTGGGAGCAGAAGGCCTGGCTTTGGCCACGGATGTGACCGATCCGGCGCGGGTCAAAGAATTAATTGAGGCCGTCGCCAAACAATTCGGCCGGCTGGACATCCTGGTCAACAATGTTGGCGACTTCGAGTGGAAGCCGGTTGTTGAATCCACCGTGGAAGCATGGAGCGGCATCATCGCGTCAAACCTCTACAGCGTTTTCTACACCACGAAATTCGCATTGCCCATCATGCGCCGGCAGAACTGGGGACGCATCATCAACTTGGGCGCCGTGGGCGCGGAACGGGCGTTTGGGCAGGCGAAAATTTCCGCCTATTCCGCCGCCAAAGCCGGCATTGTGGCCTTCACGCGCTCGGTGGCGCTGGAGGAGGCGCGCAACGGGATTACCGCCAACGTGGTAAACCCGCCCGTGATCGACCAGAAAGAACTATCCCTGGAGGAAGCCCAGCGCCTCACCGACGTGCGCTTTCCCGTGGGCCGGCCCGCCACCGGCCGTGATATTAGTGAAGCGGTGAAATTCTTTGCCTCGGAAGAGGCCGCCTTCATCACCGGCCAGGTGCTTAACGTAAGCGGCGGGTGGATGCTGTAAAACTCGGGATTCGGGACACGGGATTCGGGGTTGGGGGTTCGGGTTTAGGGATTCGGGATTAGGGATCAGGGTCCCGGATTCGGGCGGGATTCCGGTTTCTGGATTTCCATGGTCCGATCACTTGAACCGCGGCCCGCAAATCGGACCCGAGCCCCGGATCCCGTGTCCCGAATCCCGGGTCCCGTGTCCCGAATCCCGGGTTCTTAACTATGAAAATTCTCACTGCCTCTGAAATGCAACGAATTGATCGCCTGACGACGGAGCGATACGGCGTTCCCAGCCTTACGCTGATGGAGAACGCCGGCCGTGGTGTGGTGGAGTTTCTCGTGGCGCGCCTGGCGCCCCTTGCGCAACACCGCATCGTGATCCTCTGCGGGAAAGGCAATAACGGTGGCGATGGCTTGGTGGTGGCGCGCTTGCTCCGCGAGCAGGGATTCCGCCCGCACGTGCTTCTTTTTTCGGCCCCCACGGATTTGCGCGGAGACGCAGCGGCGAATTATGCGCGGCTTCTCCCCTCCGGCCCGCCGGATATCATCGCGGGCCCCGTGACGTGGCAAGCCATGGCCGCCACTCTCACCAACACGACCCTGTTTGTAGATGCTTTGCTGGGCACTGGGCTGGCCAAACCGCTGGAAGGATTTCTGCTGGAAGTTGTGCGTGACATCAATACGCGATTCCCCGCCGCCCAGGTGCTGGCGGTGGATTTGCCCTCAGGAATTTCGGCAGATTCCAGCGAACTCATCGGTGAGCACATACGCGCAGACTTCTGCGTCACCTTCACGGCCCCGAAGTTTGCCCACGTGTTTCCGCCCGCTTGCGAGCGCGTCGGCGAGTGGGTGGTGCAACAGATTGGGACTCCCGCCGAAGCTCTGGAGAGCGACCCCAGTCTCTCCTTGAATTATGCTTTCCGGCAGGACGTAGCTTGGATCGCGAAGCCCAGGGCCGCGACTTCGCACAAGGGCAGTTACGGGCATGTGCTGATCCTTGCCGGTTCGCTGGGCAAGACGGGCGCCGCCGCCATGGCCGCGCGAGCCGCACTGCGGGCGGGTGCGGGGCTGGTGACGGTGGCCACCGCCAAGAGCGCCCTGCCCATCGTCGCCACCTTGGGCGTGGAATTCATGACCGAGGCGCTGCCCGAAACGGAGGGCGGCGCCATTTCCCTGCGCGCCCTGGAGGGCCCGCGTTTGGATAAGCTGGTGGCGGGAAAAACCGTGCTGGCCGTGGGGCCAGGGATCGGCGCACACCCGGAGACCGCGGAGTTGGTGCGGGCCGTCGTCAATAGATATTCGCTGCCCTTAGTACTGGATGCGGATGGCCTGAATGCCTTTGCGGGCTTCATGGAATTCTTTCGCCAAGACGTCCGGCCGGTCGGCGCGACGGTCTTCACGCCGCACCCCGGCGAAATGGCGCGCCTGACTGGGAAGACGACGGCACAAATCCAGGCCCAGCGCGTGGCAGTGGCGCGTGAATTCTCGCAACACTTTGGCGTCACCCTGGTGCTGAAGGGATTTCGAACCTTGATTGCCGCTCCGGATGGACAGGTGGAGGTCAACCCCACGGGCAATCCCGGAATGGCCACGGGCGGGACGGGTGATGTGTTGACCGGTTTGGTGGCGGGCCTCCTGGCACAATATCCCACTCATCCGGTGGGCGAAGTCGCCACGGCTGCGGTATACTTGCATGGTCTGGCGGGCGACCTTGCCGCCGCAGAACTGGGGCAGCCTTCCATGTTGGCAGGGGATCTTCTGGAAAAGATCCCGCAGGCCTATAAGGCCATTGTCGATTGAGGATTGTCGATTGAGGATTGTCGATTGAGGATTGAAGATTGACGATTGAGGATGGTCACTTGGCGATTGAGAACAAGGAAATCACCCCTGGTTTTCAATCGTCAATCGACAATCCTCGATCGACAACTAATATGGTCAATCGTCAATCGACAATCGTCAATCGGCAATGGATGGCCGAGCGTGTGACGCATTCGCCGGAGGAAACTGTCCTGTTTGGGCGGGAAATAGCGGTGCATCTCCAACCCCCTTGCCTGGTGCTGCTGGAAGGTGATTTGGGCGCGGGCAAAACGACGCTGGTTAAGGGGATGGTCGCCGGCCTGGGCGCGGCCAGCGAAGATGAGGTCACCAGCCCTTCCTTCACTTTAGTGCATGAATACGGCTCCGCCGGCAGGGTCTATCACGCCGACCTATACCGGATCGAAGGCGCGCGCGACCTTGCCACCTTGGGGTTGGAAGACTTATCCAGTCAGGCGGCTACAGTTCTTGTTGAATGGGGTGAGAAGCTTGGCGATAATGCTCCCCTACCGTGCGTCAAAATCCGAATGGAGCATCTCGGCCGTGACGACCGTCGAATCCTCATCGAACGGGTGGAAGGGTAGCTTTCCAGTCCGAGCGTGTGCGGTTCTCGGACTCCTGGCGGCAGTCCTCGCCGTGGGGTGCGGCAGCGTTCCCAAGACTTACTTTTACACTTTGCAAGTGCCTGCCGCACCCGCGCCCACCGATCCCAGGACGAACTACGTTCTGGGTGTAGAACACTTCCGCGCGCCGGAAATCCTGCGCGACGACCGCATCGTCTATTATGTGTCGCCGACCCAGATGAACTTCTATCAGTATCATCGCTGGGGCTCAGACCCTGCCACGCTGCTCTCCGAATTCACTGCCCAATGGTTGGAATCCAGCGGGGTCTTTTCGCAAGTGAAGATGCTTCCCGTGCGTGAGCGTGTGGACTACACGCTGGGGGGAAGTGTCCTGAGCTTTGAGGAAGTCGATGCCGATGCCGGTGCGAAGGTCCGCCTGGCCTTGGCGCTTTCGCTGGTGCGAGCCAGCGATCATAAACTCGTATGGTCGGGCGAACAGCGCCGGGAAACACCTCTTCCCGAGCGCGGCGTGGAGGGCGTGGCCAGCGCGTTGAATGCTTCCTGCGCCCAAGCTCTGCGTGACATGATTCCTGGCCTCATCACGCAGGTCGAGCAGGATTTTAAAGGCCGTGGCAAGTGACCGGTTGGATTGCCGATTTTCGATTGACGATGGACGATTGAGCAGAATAGAAAATCGACAATCGAAAATCGGCAATTGCTTGTCACTCGTCACTCATCACGGGTGACGGTTCTTCAAGGCCAGGGCAGGGCAAAACCACTAAGCGGAGAAAATCTGATTATGACGGAAAAGGTGAGCCCCACTCCGTGGGGCTTGATTGTGGGTTCGTCGAGCGGCTTCGGCGCCGCCACCAGCCTGGAGTTGGCGCGCTCCGGACTCAATATCCTGGGCGTGCACTTTGATCGCCGCTCGAATATGCCACAGGTTGAGCAGGTTATCGCCGGCATTCGTGAAGCCGGCCGCGACGTCCGCTTCTTTAATCTTAATGCTGCCGACCCCGGGAAACGGACCGAGGCTTTGAACCAGATGCAGGAGTATTGGAAAAAAACCGGCGGCGAGCACTTCGTCAAGGTTTTCCTGCATTCGGTGGCGTTCGGTGCGCTCAAACCTTACCTGGGGGAATCCCTCGACGAGGAATTAACGCAACAGCAGATGGACATGACCGTGGATGTCATGGGAAACAACCTGGTTTATTGGGTGCAGGATCTTTTCCGCAGAAAAATGCTCGGCCCAGGAAGCCGCATTTATGCCATGACTAGCGCCGGCGGACACAGTGTGATTCCCCATTATGGCGCGGTTTCCGCCGCTAAGGCGGTCATGGAATCGCACATTCGCCAGCTTGCCTACGAACTCATGCCCTTTGGCATCACGGCCAACGCCCTTCAGGCCGGGATCACCGTTACGCCCGGTTCCAGCAAGATTCCCGGCATCGAAAAGCTCACGGAGTTTGCACGGCTGCGCAATCCCGGCGGGCGGCTGACCACTCCCCAGGATGTTGCCCAGGCTATCGCCGCCCTGATGAGCGACAAGACCCACTGGCTGACGGGAAATGTCATCCGCGTGGATGGTGGTGAAGATATCGTGACCTGAGAAGTTAGAAGCCAGGAGTCAGAATATGCGTGCATATCTTGTGACTCGCGGCTTCTAGCTCCTAGCTTCTAACTTCTAACTCCTGCTTTTCTCGTGAGCCGTTTTTTCCACTCCTCGGGGAGTGCTGCGAGGCTGAGGATTTTCCTGATTTGATCCCGGGTAGCGCGTTGGATTCGATAAAGCTCCACGAATTCGGCAATGGTCACTTTGGCGGGTTCGCGAGACGGAAGAGGATAAATCGGATCTCCCGCCTGGAGGGCCCCTTCATGAAGGACGCGAAGATAGAAGCCGGTGCGCCCACTTTCCAAAAAGGTCTTGGGAATACTCGGCGTCTCCAGCGCCAACGCCAGCTTGAAGCAGGGCAGGCGCGGTTGGGTCACCACGAAGCACGCCGTCCCGATGGCGAATTCATCCCCGAGGGCGACTTCATTTTCGCCTAGCCCTTCCACGGTCAAGTTCTCGCCGAACGAGCCTGGCCCCAGATCATCGCGTTGCCACGCTTTCTTCCAGTGCAGGATATTATCCCAGGAATAGAGATAAACGGCCTTGTCCGGGCCGCCGTGGACGGCGAGGTCCGCCTGCCCGTCACCTTGCAGGTTCAGCTTGTTAACCGCGATCGGCCCGGAGACAGGGATTTTGAATATTCCGGTTTCAATCTGCTTCCCGTGTACGCTCACGACGCGAGGCAAGGCGACGTTGATGGATACGACCTTCATAGAGTTTCGCGGTCCGATGCCCAATGACGTAGCGGCGGCTTTACGCCGCCACTTGGCTTGATTCTGTAGCGGCGAGTTTATCCGTCAACTGACGGACCAGAGGGCGGCGTCCCGATAAGATCGGGATAGATTCCGCCGCCACATCAGATTGACCCACTACTTTATGATAATCGAATTTTGACGAACCTGCCTGATTCCTATAGAATCAATATGTGGGTTTTCCTCTCCAGGGTAAGGGCTGAGCCGAGAAACTGAGATGCCCATCAAAAGGGTTGTGCTCGCAAAACCGCGAGGATTCTGCGCCGGCGTCGACCGTGCCATCGATGTTGTCAACATGGCGCTTCAGCTCTATGGCTCCCCGGTGTATGTTCGCAAGGAGATTGTCCACAACAAGTACGTCATCCGGGCCCTGGCCGCCAAGGGTGCGGTTTTTGTTGACGAGCTCGAGGAGGTCCCGGATGGCGCGGTGGCCATTTTCAGCGCCCACGGTGTCTCCCCGGAGGTCCGCGCCACGGCCTCGGCGAAGAACCTGAAGGTTATTGACGCCACTTGTCCGTTGGTTACCAAGGTTCATATGGAAGCGGTTCGTTACGCCCGCGAGAACCGATCGATCATTCTGGTGGGCCATGCCGGCCACGACGAAGTGATCGGCACGATGGGGGAAGTCCCGGGTCAGATTCAACTGGTCGGCAGCATCGAAGAGGCGGAAAAAGTGCAGGTCCCGGACCCTGACCGCGTTGCGGTGACCACGCAAACCACCTTGGGCGCGGATGACGCCAACGTCATCATTGAGGTCCTGCGCCGCCGATTCCCGAATTTGATTACCCCCACCAGTGACGACATCTGTTACGCCACCCAAAACCGGCAGACGGCGGTCAAGCTCCTGGCGGAGGATGCCGACCTCGTTCTGGTTCTGGGTTCGGATAACAGCTCCAATTCCCGCCGCCTGCGCGAAGTTGCCGAGGGCGCCGGGGCCAAGGCCTTCCTCATCGATGATGCTATGGAGATTGACCCGGCGTGGTTCGAGGGCGTCGAATGCGTGGCCATCACGGCGGGCGCGTCTGCGCCGGAGTATCTGGTTCAACAAGTCGTGGCCTATTTTCGGTCCATGGGGATCGAGCAAGTGGAAGAAGTCATGGCCATTGACGAGAAGGTGACCTTTCTCCTTCCTCCGGAACTCTCCCGCGAGATGAGCGCGCGCGGCTTGACCCCGCTAAGCTAAGGAAGTTCCTTAGAGCTTATCCGTAAATAATCATTGAACTCTTGGAGGGATTAGGGCAAGATAGTGGCCCAAGATGGCACAGATAAAATCTTGGGAAGTTTCCGACGATTTTTGGACGAAGGTTGAGCCCCTGATACCTGTTCGACAGCGCCCCACAAACAGAAAGTATCAACGCCGGCCGGGAGGCGGGCGGAAGCCGATGCCGGCGCGCCGGGTCTTTGCCGCGATCGTGTACGTGCTGCGCACGGGATGTCAGTGGAAAGCCTTGCCGAAGGAATTGGGGAGCGCCAGCGCGATCCATCAGCATTTTCAACAATGGCACCGGGCGGGTTTCTTTGTGGCGCTATGGCGGTCGGGATTGGCCGAGTACGACGAGATGGAGGGCATTGCCTGGGACTGGCAAAGCGTGGACGGGGCCATGGCCAAAGCTCCGCTGGCCGTGGAGTGCGTGGGGGCCAACCCCACGGACCGGGGAAAAAAATGGGCGCAAACGAAGTTTGTTAGTCGACGGGCGTGGCGTCCCGCTGTCGATCGTCGCCAGCGGAGCCAACGTGCCTGACGTGAAGCTGCTGGCGGCGACGCTCGACCAGGTGGTCCGCGCCCGACCGGCACCGCGTGCGAAAGCGCCCCAGCATCTTTGCGCCGACGCGGGTTACAAGGGAGCACCCGCCCGGCAAGCGGTGGAGAAACGTCACTATCGGCCCCACATCAAACAACGGCGAGAAGAAGCGGATGGGAAGCGTAAGCGACCAGGGTACAAAGCTCGTCGCTGGGTGGTGGAGCGAACCCACTCTTGGCTCAATCGATTTCGCAAGCTGTTGGTGAGTTTTGAAAAGACTGAAGAAAGCTACGTCGCGCTGTTGGCCTTAGCGGCGGCCATGATTTGCTGGCGCCAGACGATTATTATTTACGGATATGCTCTAAGCCGGAGCGCGACGGAGAGGGCGCCACCCGCTTAGCCCAGGAAGCCAGCTTCCTGGCGCCTGCTCGAAATAGGTCGTCAACATGCCCAGTCAGCGGATCTTCGGTGAAAGACCAGTCGCGCTGGTCAGGTGGATTCCGGCGTGCTCAGCCCGTAGGCACTCGCGCCGGGGTCCTTTCCGTCGATCCCTCACCTCACCATCCACCTTCCTGCATTGCAATGCCGTAAAATCTTGTTTTTTTAGCGAGATGTTCGTACTATTTGAGGTATTACGAAAATAAGAACGGTCTGATCGTTTGGTTCCGGCTTCGCCGGGCGGCGCTGACCAATCCCACGCCCGCTTCATGCACGATTGGGTGATTCTGGCCCCCACGCGATGGCGCCTCCGGCGCGCGGTTCGCATGGTCAACGAGACGCTCCGGGAACTGCGGGTGGAGCAACACCCGGACAAGACGTTCATCGGGCGGATTGAGCGGGGATTTACCTTCCTGGGATATTGGGTTACGGAGAAAGGCGAGGCCGGCGTCGCGCCCTCGGCTTGGGAAGCATTTCGAGGACGGGTTGCCCGGCTTTATGAGGAGGATGCGCCCCGATTCGGAATCGGGGTGCATTGGGCAATACGTTCGGTGCTGGAAGCGGTGGTTGCTTAGTGGTGTGCGGGAAGCATCGGTGTACGATGCGTTCCAGTGGCCTGGGGGAGACCCTGGGCAATACACTTTCGCATCACCAACACTTACCCGATCCCGATCAGCATGAGGTCGGTGGGGCGTGGCGTTTGCGTCGCGCTGCCAACGCCAAGAGGCCCAGTAGTCCAGTGCCTAACAGGAGGATGCTGGATGGCTCCGGGACGATCGGCGGGCCTCCGGACCACACGCCGGGGTCATCAACATTGGTAGAAGTCCCCGACCACTGACCACAACCACCCCAGTGGGATGCAGAGTCGCTCGACGCGAGGCTATGATTATAGGATCCGGTGGAGGTGTATGATGAGCCACCACAGCCATACTGGTCAGATACAGCCCAAGCAGAAACGTCCCATTCCGTGATTTGGCCGAGGGAGTTGGTCCCGATTTCAAAGGTGAAGCCCCAGCCGAATCGATCGGGAGGAAGGCGGACAGGATAATTCCAGGAAGCGTCGGTAAAATAAAACGACGTAACGTCGGGTGTTATGTTCGTGAGGGGCAAACTATCCAGTGGGGTACCGGCCGCCACATCAAACGTAAGAGACAAACACGGGCAGCTCGAACCGCTTAAGGGCTTGCCAGTGTACGTGTAAGTAATCGTATCCGCCCGCAGTGAACCCGGCAGCATGAGGCACAGCATGCCCAGCAAACTCATCGACAAGACAAGCTTCGCTTTCAAATTCATAAGGCCCTCGGTTTCATGTATGAGTCAGCGAGAGTGGGTTTGGAGTCCTGGGGCTGTGGTTCGTCAGGATGCTTTTTGGGTGATCCGACACGATTTTCGCAGCGGCTAGATTCCTCCTTCCAACGCCCTCGCACTACGACAGCACCTAATTACTAGAAGTCTGCACTAGCACGACCGTTGCCAATCTCAACACGCTGAAAAGAAATGACTTGCCACACCGGGGTACTGCACATACTGTAAATAATTGCAACAGTTGAGCACAGTATTGCAGGATTTGGTGGGCGGGCTGGCGCAGACGGTGGCTTCTTAGCGTCTGCGGTTTGGACTCTCTTCCGGCGAGGCTTGGGAGGGGGTATATTCTCCGCCAGCGTGCAATGCTTCGAGCCGACTGAGGTGAGCCGCGAGCTCCCACAAGCCCCCTCGGGAAATCGCCGACCCCAAAGAACAGGGGCCTGCGCCAGCCTGCCTACTGCCCTGGACACGCCGAGCGGCGGAGCCGCAAATACAAATCAAAAGGCAAATGGCAAAACGCAAAAGTGAAAGGCGCACCTCCAACATTTCCTGCAAATGGGGCAACCGAGGAGGAGCGTTGATTAGAATTTACAACCCTCTCCCCCTTGGGGGAGAGGGTGGCCCGCAACCGGCGCTTTCACCAGCCGGGGCGGGCCGGGTGAGGG